>JAZQJL010000163.1:0-8273 GCA_045541595.1 Lachnospiraceae bacterium
ACCCGGATGTGATTGGTGTAGGCGAAATGCGTTCTGCCAGAGAAGCTCTCTCTGTTGCAGAAAGCTCCCGTACCGGGCACACCGTGGTTACCACCATCCATTCCAACTCCGCTTCCGCAACCTATCGCAGAATGATGACCCTTGCCCGCCGTAAATACGACATGGATGAGGAAATCCTGATGCAGATCATGGTGGAAGCCTATCCGGTTATCCTCTTTACGAAACAGTTAGAGGATGGTTCCCGCAGGATCCTGCAGATTATTGAGGGAGAAGACTATATAGACGGCCAACTGATTTACCGTACCCTGTTTCAATATGATATTACGGATAACGTTACGGATACCTTTGGCAATGCCACCATTATTGGCAGGCACAAGAAACAGTCCGGCATTTCTGAATCCTTGAAAAGACGCATGCTAGATAATGGGATTGCAGCTTCTGCCTTATACCCATTTCAATAAACACGGATACCGGAAAGGAGGCTTACACATGTTTTGGATCCAGTTTATTATCTTTCTTTTACTAACCAGTGGCTTATTTGCTCTCTTTGCTGTGAAATGGCAGGATTTTACCATGCTCCTTCCACACCAAAAGAAAAGCAATCTGCAAACAGACGTACACAGGCTGCTTGGAAAACCCAAACAAGGTTTCCTGCAAAGGGAACTTTCTGAACTAGAACAACTATTAAAAACAACCGGCAGGGCAGACCGTTTCCATACACTCAAGCGGATATCCCTGCTTTTATTTGCACTGGGAGCCGTAATTGCTCTGATTCTCAACAATGTTTTTATGATTCCGGTGCTGGGAGCTGCCTTTGCCTTCCTGCCTGTCTGGTACCTGCGCTCCACCTCTGCAGCATACAAAAAACATCTGAATGAAGAATTGGAAACTGCTGTTTCCACCGTCACTACCTCTTATCTCAGAAGTGGTGACCTGATTAAGGCAGTCCGGGAAAACGTACCTTATATGAATCCACCGGTAAAATTCCACTTTGAATCTTTCCTGATGGAATCTGAGATGTTAAATGCCAACCTGGTTTCTGCCATTTATACCTTAAAAGGGAAGATTCCAAACAGCATCTTTCACGAATGGTGTGATGTTCTGATCCAGTGCCAGAGTGACCGTAACATGAAACATACCTTAAGCTTTACGGTACAGAAGTTTTCTGACATCCGAATCATCCAGTCAGAACTAGAAGCTATCATTCATGGCCCCAAGCAGGAAGCCATTACCATGTTACTTTTGGTAATCGGAAATATTCCGTTACTATACGTACTCAACCGAGAATGGTTTATAACCCTTATGTTTACCTTTGCAGGCAAACTTACCCTGGCAGTCTGCGCTGCCGTTATTCTGTTTTCCATAACCAAGATCCTAAAGATCAGCCGGCCTGTGGAATACACCCTATAAAGGAGGCCCCTTATGTTACTTTTATTGATACTTATTGCAGCGGCTTGTACCGGAGTTGCCTTTTACAACCTGGTATGTGCCTTCAAGGATATCCCTACAGTCAGGGCATCCCGCATGATGCTAAACGTATCCAGAGCATCGGATACCAGAAACCGGAATCTCTTCCATGTATATCTGGATAAAGCAGCCTGTAAGCTCAGTCCGCTGCTTCGTCTGGATACCATAAAAAAAGAGAAACTTGCGCTTACCTTATCCATTGCAGGCATTCCCATGACACCGGAAGCCTATACCATGAAAGCGTTACTTTCTGCCCTGCTCACCTTTTTTGCAGGGCTTTTTTTCTGCCTGTTTGTACCATTCACAGGCTTTTTCATTATGGCCATGTCCGTCCTGGTCTGGTTTTCCATGTATCAGAAGGCTTTTGACATGGTAAGTAGAAAGAAAAAGCGGATAGAGCGTGAATTACCCCGTTTTGCTGCCAGCTTGCAACAGAGCCTTACCCTGGATAGGGACGTGTTAAAAATGCTGGTCTCTTACAGACGTATCGCAGGGCCATATCTTCGGCAGGAGCTGGATACCACCATTGCCGATATGCGAACCGGAAATTACGAAAGCGCCCTCTTACGTTTCCAAAACCGGATTGGCAGCAATATGCTCTCGGATATCATCCGTGGCCTTATCGGAACGCTTCGCGGTGGTGACCAGCAGATGTACTTTAAGATGCTTGTCTTTGACATGCGACAGGTGGAACAGAACATGCTCCGCAAAGAAGCCCAAAAGCGTCCGAAGCAGATGCAGAAATACTCCATGCTCATGCTCTTCTGCATCTTATTAATTTATGTGGTAGTTCTCTCCGTGCAGGTAATCCAATCTGTGGGAGTGCTATTTTAATACGAAAAGAAAGGATCTTACAAAATGAAACATTTAAAACGTAAACTCTACACCTGTAAACAAAAACTGTATCAGACCCTAACCGATGAAACCGGCGATTTCTATATCTCTGATGCCGTAAAAATCATCATAGCGGTAGTGCTTGGCTCTTTGGTTCTGGCCGCCCTTACCGCAATCTTTAACGATACGGTTATTCCAAGTGTTACCCAGAAGATTCAGCAAATGTTCCAATAAAAAGAGGTTTTACTATGGAACAGAATCTTCGAACCGATTACCACACCATAGCCAGCTTTTTCGAAGCTACCGAAGGGAATTACCGGAATGCTTCTTATGTTAGTTGCGACCCACATTGTTCAAACAAACAATGTGGGGACTTTTTATTTATACCGGATTTTGACTGTAAGCCCATTCTGGTTCCCGCGTCGGACTTGGAATGCTTTCTGGGATCCCGTATTGATAAGACAGACTGTGCCTGTATCCTAACCATCCACTGTTTTAAGCAGTTCTATCAGAAATGGCTTGCAGAAACGGTTTCGGATTCCAGGTGCTGTCCAATACCTGTGCTAATTACAGGATGTTATAAGAGAAAAATGTAATTAATTTCCATTTTTAACTTTATTGTCCTGTGTTATTCTCTTTAGCTTATATCAAGTGTTCATACGAATACTTAAAATAGAGTTATAAGAATAAGCGCAAAGGAGGATACCGCAAATGAAACGAAAAAAGAACCAGTCAACCATAAAATGTCCATATTGTGGGCGGATTGCAGTGCTCCGTAAAGCATCTTATGTTCACAAAAATGCTTCAGACAACGATTACTTATATGTCTGCAGCGGTTATCCGAACTGTGATGCTTATGTGGGAGTGCATGCCGGAACCAAAATTCCAAAGGGCACTCTGGCAGATGCAAAACTGCGCAGGAAAAGAATAGAAACCCATCAGGTTTTTGATGCCATCTGGAAAAACGGCATACTGACCCGAAAAGATGCTTACCTCTGGATGAGCGATATCTTCTGCCTGTCCACTGCTCAAGCCCATATTGGCCATTTTTCTCATTATCGCTGTGACTGTCTTATCGATGAGTCACGCAAGGTACTCCGGAACAATCATATTCATGTTGCCTGAGTCCCAAATTTTATGAAGAGGTGACCATTATGCTACCACTGAACAATCAGGAACGCCTTCTTGTAGAAGAACACCTGAACTTAGTCGAAAAAACAATATATAATAATATAACCATCAACGAGTCCATTCAGGGACTGGGATATGATGACTTATACCAGATTGGTTGTGAGGCTCTCTGCCACGCAGCACAATCCTATAAAAACGGAAGTGGCGCATCCTTTGCCACCTTTGCAAAAGTTGTGATATACAATCGGTTAATTTCACACTGTCGCAAAGTTGTCCAGGTTCAGAATCCGTTAGAATACATGGATGCTCCTTTAAAAGAGGATGTTTCCCTTACGCTGGCAGATACACTGTCCGGAAATAACCACAACGCTTATTCAGAATTAGAAACCTTCATGGTATTTAATGAAGCACTACAACGTTATCACGGAATCTGCAGAAAAGGATTGTATGCCCTGCATTTACGTAATCAGGGACACTCCTATACAGAAATTGCCAATTATTTTAATACAAAACCAAACCACATCACAGCGTGGATTGCAAAAGCTGTGAAGAAAGCACGGGCAGACCATTGCTTTAACTGTCTGTCTTGAATTGGAGGAACTATATGATTACACTGTATACCGCAATCGGAATATATAAACTGAATACGGATGGTCGGCCTTCCATCATAGCCGGAAACGAAGAATATGCTTTAGATACCTTCGAGTTAATCTTATGGTCCACTTTGGCATATCGCATTTTAAGCTACGACGAATTAAAGGAAATGTTCCATGAGCAGCTCTATGAACTGCATGTCACAAATGAAAGAGGTTTTGAACATTACTTAAACAGGCTGTTGTCCCGTAACTTAATTGCTTCCGGCAGTAACTATACCGGTGTGGATGCGTTATACAGTCTACTGGGACGCCTTCATGTGGAGATTCTTCCAAATGGTTTATTAAACCAAATCCTCACTTTTACGAAGCTCGTACTTTCCCGCAGCGTCCCGCTTCGTACTGCTCTGGCAGTCTTTCATAAGGAAGAAACAACCCTGCCGGAAAAATGGGTTCTGTCCATGATCCGATACCAGTCTCTTACAACGGCAGAACTGATTCTGTGTAACGAAAAAGGCATTGAACAGCTCTACAATAATGACCAGCTGATTGATGCCCTGTATTCGGATGAACATACCGATTATGAATCCATTGTCAAAGACAGCTGTATTTCCACTGCCAGAAATAATATCCTTACTGCTGTTGCCAACCTTTATCTGAAGCAGCGGGTAAATTTTTATGTTGCATAATCCATATATAGACGCAATATATTGTTCTACGCCGCCCTAGTAACACAATATATAGCGTTTATAATATTGACAAGTGCTACATATTGTGCTATTATGTATTTGTAGTTGATTTTTGTGCTTCCGAATGGATATGCATAACGCATACATGCACACGTTGTTTAAGATTGAAATTAGTGTCAGAAGAACCCTTTATGAAAGTGGCATTCTTTTGGCACTTTTTTTGATACAAATTTATCAAGAAAGGAGCTGAATAGAATGAGCACACCAGTAACAATCTCTACCATCGGCAGAGTCACCGCAGACCTGGAGTTAAAAACAAGCCAAAACGGAAAGAACACCAAGTATGTTCAGTTCAACCTTGCTGTAAACAAAGGCTACGGTGAAAACAATCACGCAGACTTCTATAGCTGTGTTCTCTACGGAGAGGCAGCACAAAGAATGATGGATGCCAAAGTAAAAAAAGGCAGCATGATTCAAATAGTCGGTGACCTTGACCTTGTAGAGTACTCCAAGAGAGACGGCACCACAGGTTGGATCCCAAAAGTCACCCTGTATAACTGGAATTATGCACCTACAAACCGCCCAAAGAATGCTGAATCAAGTGATGATTCTTCTGCTTCAGATGGTACCTATCCATCTGCTCAGGACTGTGGCAACAATGGCTTACCGTATGGCTGGACTTAACCGGCTGCGGCATATGAGGAATTACATTTGGAGATAGAACTCCGTTTGTAATTCCTCTTTTTTTATTTCAAGAGAAAGGACAACAGAATTATGAAAAGAACCGTATTCACAAAAAGTATCCAATTCCTAATTATCTCCCTGCTTTTACTGGCAGTATTTTTGCCACGAAAAAGTTCACAGATAGGGATGGTCATAGTTGCTTCCCTATGGATCATCTATTCCATTGCTTATCTTATCTACAGGCACTTCAGGAAACCAACAAAAATACAATACCATGGCAAATCCCATCAACAGTCTGCAAAAGAAAAACATTTTAAAGTCTTTAAATTATCCCCCAAACTTCAAAATAACGAACCACTTCCAGTTGAAAATCCCAGAACTTCCACGGAAAAAGGCACATCGCTTTCAGATAGTGACAGTCATACCATGCTGGTCCATATTGCTCTGCGTATCAGCGACAAACTGAAATCCGCTTATCCGGATGCCATATGGCAATGGGCAGAATCGCCTTCTTTACATGATATTCTGGAGGGCAAAACGATTCGTATCTGCGTGGAAAATATGTCTTCTTATAATCATGCGGATGTATCCTTTGACCGGTTTGGCAGGATTCATGTGACGCCCATGAAAATCGGCGTTTTCACACCGGAGGAAGAAAACACTTCTACCGAAGAAAAGCCTTCTGAACCGACGCCTGTGGATGTCCGTGTCTGGTATGACCTGGTAGGACAACATATTCTGGAAAAACATATTACCGAGTTAAATACCAAAGGACATGGCAAATTAACCATTAAGGAAAACGGTGATATTGTAATCAACCGACAGAAAAAAGAAGTTTTAGTTGCTACTCTGGATTCTTTCCCGACAAAGCAATACTGGAATGAACTTGTAACTGTATTGGAAGAACATGAACTGTGTGCCAAGGCAAACGATAAATCTCTTATCGTCTCCTGGGTAGGTTAAGGAGGGCTGCATCATGGCAAACATAGCTTTATTTGCAAACTGGACCTGGAAAGCAAAACTTCCGGAACCTTTTGATAAGGTTACCAATAATGTGAGTACAACCCATTACTCCAAATACTGCACGGTATCAGCCAAGAAAGCAACCCTGCATGCGTATGTGTTGCAGGCAATTCTATCTTATATAGAGATGGATACATCTGTAACTCCTGGTTCTACTTCCCAGTGTGCCATCGGAACACAAAAGGACCGAACGGTTGCAGAGTATGCCAGTCGGACCGGAGAAATTCATGCAGTAGTTTTCACTAGAAAAACTGGCAAATTCATAGTCGGCAGATTTGATGATCTAACTTCTCCCCCACGTACATATTCCTTAACGGAACGTGGAAATACGGGTTCTGCATTATTCTTTACACTGATGCCTATCGCTTTAGAGGATGATGAATTTCGGGAGAATTATGATTTGTTGGGACGCTGTAAAAATGCGGGCTATTCCGATATGGATGAAGCAGAAAAAGCAGCTTTTATTCTTTGTGATAACCTATATCGTCGAATCACAAGTGCCACTACCCTGTCAAGTGATGGAATTCCCATCAATCTTCCAAGTACAGGAAACCTCCAACAAATATCTCCAATGAACCTGCGCAATGGCACCTATACACCAAGCAGCACATTATTTGGAACCTTTCAAATATTAAAAGGCGGCTCTTCTGCTTCCGGCAGTTTAGTCATTCCCAATAAGAATGATTTTGTAGGAAAGTATCCTCTTTCTTCCAGAACCCTGTCCGCAGAAGAATCTCTTATGGTTCCTACACTGGAAGACTGGTATGTAATTCCACCGGAAGTTGTAACCATCTGTCAGCATGCACATTTGACTACTCCCGGCATCCAGCCAATGCGTAATTTTATGATGCGCGGCCCGGCAGGAACCGGTAAAACAGAGGGGGCGAAAGCAATTGCTGCAGGTCTCGGTCTTCCGTATATGTATTACACCTGTTCTGCAAACACGGAAATTTATGATTTTCTAGGACAGATGTTACCGGATACCACAGAAAAAGCTTTTAGTCAGAAAGAATATCCGTCTCTTACAGATGTGCAAATGGATCCACCTTCTGCATACAAAAAGCTTACCGGTATATACGACGAAACCATTACGGATGCCGAAGTATACGACAAGTTATTGGAAACCATGCGTCAGGATGCAGAAGCACTTGTTGCAGACAATGCAACTGGTCAGAAATTCCGCTATGTAGAAACTCCTCTGATCCAAGCAATCCGAAATGGTTACCTGATTGAGATTCAGGAGCCTACGGTAATTGCCAATCCGGGAGTTTTAGTTGGTTTGAACGCCTTATTGGACCGTTGTGCAAGTGTGACTCTCACTACCGGTGAGGTCATTCAAAGACATCCGGATACTGTCGTAGTCATTACTACCAATAATAACTATGCCGGTTGCAGGGACATCAATCAATCCGTTATTTCCAGAATGAATCTTATCCTGGACATGGAAGCTCCGAACGTGGATACCATGGCAGAACGTGTCATGAAGATTACCGGCTGTACGGACAGAACCATGGTTACGGATATGGCTAATGCCGTTCAGGAAATCAGTGAGCGCTGTAAGGAAACCTTAATCAATGACGGAAGCTGTGGTGTACGTGAGCTCATCAACTGGGTACAGTCTTATATGGTATGCAACAACGTACTGGATGCTGCTAAGATTACGGTTCTTTCTTCCGTATCCGGAGATGCGGAAAACCGCGCAGATATCCTGACATCCTGTTTAGAGCAAAAATTTGCGGCGTAGGAGGTTTGTATGATGCTAAATGAAGAACAAATGTGTATTAATCTTGCAAGAAATATCCGCTATTTAAGACTTACTCGTAAGCCACCACTATCGCAAAACATGTTAGCC
>JAZQJL010000164.1:0-3643 GCA_045541595.1 Lachnospiraceae bacterium
GCTTCCTTATGGCTTTCTCCTTCTTCGATTCCTCCACCCGGAAACATGTAATAATCAAACTTACCATTATGTACCAAGGCAATCTTTCCGTCCCGTTCGATAATTGCCCGGACGGAAGGACGGGTGGAATGGGGCCACGACCGATTATAGTCTTGCAAATCAACAGTGAATAAGCGCTTCATACTCTTCTCCCTCCATTTTTAATTCAACATCTGTCCACATCTCTCCAAACAGCGGAATCTTGAACTGCTCTCCTGTTTCTTTGAATCCTGCCGCCCTGTAACAATGATACGCCGACGGATTATTATCAAACACGCCCAGGGTTACTTTCTTAGCTCCTAAAAATTCAAAAGCATATTTGGTTGCCAGCTGTACCATTTTCTTTCCGTAGCCCTTGCCACGCTTTGTCTCATCCACAATGATGAAACCAAGACGGACAACGGTTCTTTCTGCATTGTTGTAACGTAAAATCAAACTTCCTACAATGCCGTTTTCATCAAAAGCAGTCATTGGATAGAAGTTATCCAAATCCGGACAGTCGCCGTTGTTATCGATATACTTTTTATTCATATCCTCCGCGGTAATCGGAAAAGAATCGTAGCGGTCTGAAGTCCATTTTCGAAAGCTTATCTCGTCCTTGCACCAGCTCACAATAGTTTCTGCGTCACATGGTTTATATGGTCTAAGTTTCAGCATAGTTACAACCTCCTAAATGCTCTGTCGTCAAATACAAAATCTTTTGGGTTCAAACGTGCAAACAGGAAGCGGCTGCATTTGCACAAATTTTCTGATTACGGTACAGATATCTTGTTATTCTGCTTTTTCTTAAAATAATACGCCAACCCTGCAAACACTCCACCGGGCAATAGATAGGTAACCGCATTTGCCAGAATAAACACCCAAAACGGGGCTGAATTTAACATTTGATTATAGTTAACAGCATCTCTGATAGTATTTCCGACAAACAAACCGATGCAAATATAGGACAAAACATCTAGTACACTATATAATGTTAATTTTTTCATAGTTATTCTCCTTATAGTTCCAATTCAAATTTTCCTCTGCTCCACAGCCACATCGGTGTATGAACATCAATCGGAACAAGCTCTGTTCCTTTTAACAGCTCTGCCCAGCGGCTTGCCAAAAGCGCCTGTACATTAGAACTTTCCGCTTCATCCGGCGTAATCACCCCAAGTCTGGTACTTGCCTGTATTACATGAGTATCCGGTGCTACTGTGATGTTTTCCCGATCCGCAAATTTGATATCCGTGTACTGCTCTAATACGTAAAGCCAATAATTGCAAATTTTGTTACCGCCAAGGTATGGAAACTCCTTTTTGTGGGACTGTATATATTCCTTCACTTTCTTTACGGAAAAATCATTTCGTAAAAATAAGTTGCGGATATCACCATCCAGCGTATTCTCGATGGTTTCACACAACGTCCTCCAAATAACAGGCTGCTTGCTCGGTTGCAATGCAACTTTGTATTTTACAAGATAATCTCGCAGAATTTCCTCTTTCATATGACAAACTGCCCCGGTATCAAACACGGCCCGTGCCATTTCATCCGCATACATGCGGTTGGCACATTCCCACAATACATAGGAATTTCTCTGATAGTTCAGCGACATAGGCAGAGTAAAATACATATAGTTTTCCTTGGATGCCATGTCCAAATGCGGATTTTCATCTTCCGGCATTGTTTCACCTCCAAGGAGACCGTCTTGATGGGCTTTTCGTAAATTGTAAACTTTTCTCAGTATTTCTTCCTGATTTTTTGAGTTAAAAATCATACTTTTCTCCATTTCTACCCCTATTAGAAATTCTTTCTCTCTTTTCAAACATCCGGTTATTGTAACTTCTCCGCTTTTCCGTTATGATAAATCCAGAATCGATTCACAAATAAAATACATACTATAGAGTAAAGGAGAACTATTTTTATGACACTGGATTTACCTACCATCGGTTACCAAATACAATCCCTGCGAAAATCCAAAGGCTACACCCAAAATCAGCTGGGCGACATGGTCGGCGTTTCCTTTCAGGCCGTTTCCAAGTGGGAACGAGGGGAGACTCTGCCGGACATTGCCACCTTCGTTACCCTGGCAGAAGTTCTTGATACCACCATTGACAATCTGCTGCACGGCGGTAAAAAAGTCACGGATTACAAAGGCCGCAAGACCATGGACGACATCAAAAAGGGCATCAACTGTCTCGTCGACATGGGCAATCTGCTGGGTCGCGAAAACCTGCTGTACCGTTGTGCCATTGATGGCATCGATGAGAAAATGAACATGGAAATCGAGGACTACTTAAGCCAGCCATACACCTTTGAGGCAATGGTAGCAGAAGCCGCCATCCAATGTATGATGTCCGGCTATTATATTGACAGTAAAGATATTGAAAAAGCCTTTATATCCGAACACTGGAAACAGGTTGTTTCTGATTTTGCTAACAAAAATCAAAAGTAATTGAGCCAACTCTCTTCTCAATTACAAATACTTGAACAGATTTTCCGGGGTTGAGACTATCGTTTCAGCCCCGACCTCCTTTAATACCTCTGTATCCCGAAAGCCCCAGTCCACCGCAATGCAGTCCATTTCCGCATTTTTTGCAGTCTGCACATCTACTTCTGAATCACCGATGTAAACCGCCTGAGCTTTTTCTATCTGCAAATTCTTTAATACCTCATGTACCGTATCCGGCGCGGGTTTTCTAGCAATTCCGGCACGTTCGCCAACCGCTTCATCAAATACTCCGCAAAAATACTGCTCACAAAGAGCCTTCACCGCATAATCCGCCTTATTAGATACCACAGCAAGCTTCACGCCTTGCTTCTTTAAAGCATTCAGCAATTCCATGACACCATCATAAGGTTTTGTTTTGTCTGCACAATGCGCTCCGTAATATTCCTTAAACTGCGCAAACATCCGGTCAATTTCTTCCGCTGATGTACCGTTAGGTGCACTTCGCTCCAAAAGCTTCCGGATGCCGTTGCCCACAAAACTTCTAACCTCTGTTAACGTCCGCTCCGGATATCCAAAGGAGTGCATGACATAGTTTGTACTGTCTGCCAAGTCCTCCAAAGTGTCCAGTAAAGTTCCGTCTAAATCAAATATTGCAAGTTGATACTTCATGTCTATTCTCCATTTTATCGTAATCCGTTGCTCCACACCCAGGAATAGAACTGTTCCTTCGGCGGCATCTCGTACTCATAATCTAATTTCGTTTCTGCAGAATCAATTAAGGTAATCGCCTCATTCAACACATCTTTCGGCGACTTTCCTGCTACATCAATTTCAAACTCATTGATTAAAAGGGGACGGGACCCAATTTTCTTCGTCATTTTCTCTAATAATTCAAAATCAATCAGCCCATCTCCACGATGCTTCATTTGATTGTAATTTTGCTCATAATCACTGCAAACCAGTTTCAACGTAATATAATCATATCCTTTAAAAACAACCGGAATGTCCCTTGTTCTTAAATCGTCAAAATCTCCGCTGATGACATTTTTAATGCCCAGTTTATGAAATTGTTTCAGCTGCGCCACGCAACATTCCCAGCAGACATTTTCTTCAAAAACACCTTCGTCTACACCCTCCGGGATACCAAATTCCGGCAAGTCGGAGGCCAAGCGG
>JAZQJL010000165.1:0-4148 GCA_045541595.1 Lachnospiraceae bacterium
AGGAGGTTAATGTACTGGCATTTACCATTCGTGAAAACGTGGCATGTGCATCGGAGCATGTGGACGATGTGCGGGTTAAGGAAGCGTTGGAAAAGGTAGGCTTATGGAAGAAGGTGGAAGGCTTCGAGCATGGCTTAGACCAGATGATGTTAAAGGTAATTGATGAAAACGGCACGGATTTTTCCGGTGGTGAGAGACAGAAGCTTTCCATTGCCAGAGGTTTATATAAAGACGCCGCCATGGTTATTATGGATGAGCCGACGGCCGCCCTGGATGCTTTGGCTGAAGCAGAAATCTACGAGAACTTCAGCAGTCTGGTGGAAGGAAAGACGGCGGTTTATATTTCCCACCGCCTGGCAAGTACCAGGTTTTGTGATAAGATTGCGTTGTTTGATGCAGATGGCCTGGTAGAATACGGCAACCATGAGGAACTGATGGAACAGAAGGGCAAATATTATGAAATGTTTATGATTCAGGGAAAATATTATCAGGAAGAAGATGCAGAGGAAGAAGCCGCAGCAGGAAAGGAGATGGCATAGTATGAAAAAGTTAGTGCATTTTATGAAGCTTGCGTGGTCAGTTTCTCCGGCGTACATGCTGTTATTACTGTTTCAGTCTATGGCAGGTTCGGCAAAAACATTGCTAAACGTTATTTTACCCATGTTTCTGGTAAATGAATTGACCGGCGAAAAACAGCCGGAGCAGTTGCTTTTGTTTGCAGGGCTCATTGTAGCTAATAATGTGGGCATGACCCTGCTTGACAATATATTAAAACGTTTCTGCAGCGTTTTAGAAGTGAAGAGTAGTAATGAAATGCTAAAGCTGATGTCGGAAAAGGTTATGAATTTGGAATATTCCTATTTGGAAAATCCAAAGTACTTGGATTTAAAGGAACGTGCCATTTTTGCAATCAATAATCAGGGAGCCATTTCCCAGATGACAACCATGATTTTCCAAACCTTGTCCCAGGCGATTACCATGACCGGTCTGATTGCTATTTTAGCAACTTTAGGACCGATATTGATTGTGGCTCTTATTGTGGGAACGCTGCTGATGTTATGGATTTACAGTGGAGTATCTAAGCTTCAGATGAACGTAATGCAGGAAATTATTCCGATTAACCGCCGCTATGGTTACTATATGAATCTGAGTACTGAAAAAGAGGCACAGAAGGACATCCGGCTTTATGATATGTCCGATATGATTACCGGACGTATTCTGCAGTTTTCCGGTGATACCTGTGATATGTTTGAGAAAATGCAAATAAAAACGGGAAAAGCATTGGGACAGATGGGTGCAGTCAGTGAAGGTATTGCAGCTTTTAGCTATGCTTACGTGGGATTCCGTACGTTAAGTGATTTCTTTGGACCAAAACTATCCCTTGGGGCACTTACCATGTATGTGTCAGCTACAATCAATGTTTCAAATATGGTACTTTCCTTGGGCGAAAGTGTGATAGGAATGCTGCAGTTTCTTGGCTACCTGGATCCTTATATGGAGTTTATGTCCCTGGAAGAAGAAACCAAGCAGACAGGTGGGGTGACCTTTAACGGAGAGGTAGAAAACATTGAATTTAAGAATGTAACCTTTACCTATCCAAATGCAGAAAAGCCGGTGCTGAAGAATATTTCCTTCGCTATTAAGAAGGGAGAGAAGATTTCCATTGTCGGTTTAAACGGTGCCGGAAAATCCACCCTGGTAAAGTTGATCTGCCGTATGTACAAAGCAGATTGTGGTGAGATTTTGGTAAACGGAAAGAATATTTACGACTATGATTATATGTCCTACATGAATACCATTTCTGCGGTGTTCCAGGATTACCGCCTGTTTAACTTTACCATTGCGGAGAATATTTCCTGCCAGGCCAAGGATGCTTCCACAGAGCGTATCGAACGGTTAGTGGAAGAGGTAGGCTTGAAAGAAAAAGTAGAGGAATTGCCACAGGGAATTTACAGCCGTTTTGGTAAGGACTACGATAAGGAAGGTATTGAGCTTTCCGGCGGCCAGGGCCAGAAGATTGCCATTGCCAGAGCTTTGTACAAAAAGGCTTCCATGGTAATTTTAGACGAGCCTGCCAGTGCACTGGATCCAATCGCGGAAGCAGAAATTTATGAAAAATTCAACAGTCTGGTGGAAGATAAGACGGCAATTTATATTTCCCACCGGATGTCCTCTTCCGTATTCTGCGATAAGATTTTAATTATTGACGGTGGTACCGTGGCAGACTATGATACCCACGAAAACCTTATGAAGAAGACCGAAAGCCTGTATTACAAGCTGTTCCAGTCCCAGGCAGAAAACTACCGCGTAGAACCCGCGTAAAACCAGTATTAAGCTGATGCTTTCTATCGGCAGGCGAGAACTTCGCAAATAAAATTCTTCGATAAATAATTAAATATAAAACTGAATCGGACTATAAAAATCGGACCTCAAGAAACCGTTAGCGATGAGCGGGTTTCGGAGGTCCGATTTTTCATAGCCGATTCAAATAATATTCAATAAAATATCGAAGAATTTTATTTATCCAAATTCTTCTCAGCCGTAGAAAGCATCAGCTTAATACGGTTCAACTGATTCACTTCACTGGCACCCGGATCATAGTCCACAGCAACAATGTTTGCCAGTGGGTGTCTTGCACGAAGCTCTTTAATTACGCCCTTACCTACGACGTGGTTTGGCAGGCAGGCAAACGGCTGGGCACAGACAATGTTGTTAACACCGGAATGGATAAGCTCTAACATTTCACCGGTTAAGAACCAGCCTTCACCGGTTTGGTTACCGATAGAAACGATAGGAGCGGCATATTCAGCCAGTTCCTCAATGTGGGCAGGTGCATCAAAACGGTTGCTTTCCTTTAAGTACTTTCTGGCATCTTTACGCAAATGCTCTAAAAATCCGTTGGCGATGTTGCTAACCAAAGCAGATTTTTTACTCTTACCTAAAGCCTCGTATTTGAAATTATTATTGTAGAAGCTGTAGAGCAGGAAGTCCAGTAAGTCAGGAACTACCGCTTCAGCACCTTCGGCTTCCAACAGACCGACCAAATCATTGTTGGCTGCCGGCAGGAATTTTACTAAGATTTCACCTACAATACCGACACGAGGTTTTCTTGGAATATCCTTTAACGGGATAGTATCAAAATCGTGAATGATACCCTTTATGTTTTTGCGGAACTCCTTGGAATTGCCTTTGGTTACGGACTTTTTGCAGATATCGGCCCACTTGCGGTGAAGCTCATTTACGGAACCGGGTACTGCTTCGTAAGGACGTGTACGGTATACCACGCGCATAAAGATATCACCGTAGATGACAGCCTGCATGGCCCGGGTAAGTAACGTAAGGTCAGGAGTGAATCCCGGATTTTTTTCAATGCCGCCGGCACTTAAGGAAACTACCGGAATCTGTGGTTCACCCATCTTCTGAAGGGCCCGTCGGATAAAGCTGATATAGTTGGTAGCACGACATCCGCCACCGGTCTGGGTAATCAGCAGAGCTACTTTGTTTTTATCATATTTGCCGGAGGAGAGAGCTTCCATCAGCTGGCCCACTACAATCAGAGACGGATAGCAGGCATCATTGTTTACATACTTTAATCCGGTGTCCACCGCAGAACGGGCAGGATCCGGAAGGATTTCCACGTTGTAGCCGCAGGATGCAAAGGCAGGCTCCAGCAATTCAAAATGAATTGGCGACATCTGCGGAACGAGAATGGTATAATTCTTTCTCATTTCTTTGGTAAACACGACCCGGTTATGGGCAGCATTGTTTACCTGGGATTCCACATGCTTTTTCTGACGCTCCTTGACTGCAGACAGAAGAGAACGGACACGGATACGTGCCGGTCCTAAGTTGTTGACTTCGTCAATTTTTAGGGCAGTGTAGATTTTGCCGGAGCCGTTTAAGATGTCTGCTACCTGATCAGTGGTAACAGCGTCCAAACCGCAGCCGAAGGAATTTAACTGAATCAACTCCAAATTTGGATTGGTACGCACGTAAGAAGCGGCGGCATATAATCTGGAGTGGTACATCCACTGGTCAACGACGATGGTTGGACGGTCTATGGTGCCAAGATGGGACACACTGTCTTCCGTTAATACGGCAACATCGAAGGAAGTAATCATTTCCGGAATACCGTGGTTGATTTCCGG
>JAZQJL010000166.1:0-16821 GCA_045541595.1 Lachnospiraceae bacterium
CGCTGCGGACGGTACACCCCATTGGTCAGCAGTATTACCAGATACCCCGGTAAGATAAACCAAAGGTAACTCATGTATACTTTAAATTCCAAATAGGTGCCCGGCATTTCCTTAAATAAAGGAATCCAATCCAGCCACAAAAAACGCAGGCCGTAAGCCAGTGCATAAGCTGCCACCACCAAAATCAGATCAATGGTTACGTATATTCTGTTCAAAGTTTTTTGATGATTTTTAATCATTTTTTCCTTTACTTCCTTATCACGCTGCGGTCCGTTGCTTCTCTTTTTGCCTGCAGCTCATTCTTTCACAGCATACATTGTAGCATAACTCCTTCAAAAGCAAAAGCATTTTAACAAAAAAAACAGTTTTTCTTCACAAACTGAACACAAAATGCTGATAGGATAAACCTACAGTCACACGAAAGGAGTACGTTTTATTATGAACGAAGATTTTTTCAACACCAATAACAATTCTATCGAACCTTCGAATGAAACCGATATAACTGCATCCGGGTTACCTTCTGAGCCATACCGTTATAAATACGAAAACGGTGAAAAAAAAGAAAGTCCAAATGAATCCGCATATTATCAGTCCGGTTACCGCACCTATAATACTTCTTCCTGCAATTACGGAAATCCTGCTTCCTCCGTTACCATGGAAGCTCCGAAAAAAAAGAAGAAGCGCCCGTTTTTAAAGGTGGTAAAATGGGTGGCCGGAGCGGCCTGCTTTGGTATCATTGCCGGGGCTGCGTTTATCGGCACTTCTTATGTAACTTCTGAAGTATTCGGTTTTCCGTTAGTGCAGTTACCAAATAATAATGATGAACTGCTCAACGATGACCGCTCTGTTTCTGCAAGCGGCAACACCAATATCGGAGTAGGAACCCCGGTCAATATTACCCTGGGTTCCACCAGCACCATCGAAGGTGTAGAAAATCCGGCAGAAAGCGTTGTGGTTCAGGTAGTAGAACAAAATATGGCAGCTACCGTTGCCGTAAAAAGTACCTTTTTAGAAACCTATTCCTACTGGGGTCAACAGTACCAGCAGGAAACCCAGGGTAGCGGCTCCGGTTTTATTGTGGGTAAAAATGACACCGAGCTGTTAATTGCCACAAACAACCATGTTATTGACAGTGCTACCAAAATAGAAATTACCTTTATTGATGATACCATATTGGAAGCTACCATCAAAGGCACCGATTCCATTGCCGATCTTGCTATCCTTGCTGTTCCGTTAGAGAACATCAGTGCAGAAACACTGACCTCCATCCGGGTAGCTACTCTCGGCGATTCCGAATCCGTCCACCTTGGCGAAATGGCCATTGCCATCGGTAACGCTTTAGGCTACGGCCAGTCCGTAACCGTGGGCTACATCAGCGCAAAAGACCGAAAAGTAACCGTAGACGGCAATGAAATGATTCTGTTGCAAACGGACGCCGCTATCAACGGCGGTAACAGTGGTGGTCCGCTATTCAATACCAAGGGAGAAGTTATCGGCATCAATTCCGTAAAGTATGCAGATGAAGAAGTAGAAGGCATGTGCTTTGCCATTCCGATTTCCCGCGCCATTCCAATCTTAAACGAGCTTATGACCCGTGAAACTCTGGCCGATGAAGACAAAGGCTTCTTAGGTGTCAGCAGCCGTAGCGTAACCGATACCCTGGCATCCTTCTACGGATGGCCAATGGGCGCTTATATTGTGGAAGTATTACCTGGCAGCCCGGCAGAAGAAGCTAATCTTTATGTGGGAGATATTGTCACCAGCGTCAATGGCGTTCAGATTACTACCGCAGATCAGTTAGTAGCCGCCATCTCTTCCTACCGTCACGGCACTACCGTAGAGCTCACCGTTCAGCGAATCGGCAACGGCAAATATCAGGAAGTCACACTAAATGTTACCCTTGCCAAAAGAGCCGATGTAGAGGAAGCCGCTGCCAATGCAGAATCAGAGTCTACAGATTCTAATAATTCTTCCGGTAGTTCCAAAACTCCGGGAGGTTCCAAAAAGCCAAGATAATTCATTAGTGTAAAGCAAAAACACGCCATGAAAACCATGGCGTGTTTCTTTTTAATTTGTCAGTTTTCTATACTTTTCCAGAACTTCATCCACTGTGCCATTGGCCGTCATTTGACCATGCTCCAGCAAGATTGCTCTTGTACACAGATTTTTTACCTGCACTTCATTGTGGGAAACAAACAATACCGTAATGCCCTTGTCAAACATGTCCATTATTTTTTTCTCACTCTTTTTACGGAATTTGGCATCTCCTACAGACAGAATTTCATCCAGAATTAAAATATCCGGTTCCACAATGGTAGCAATGGAGAAGCCAAGTCTGGCTTTCATACCGGAGGAATAATTCTTCACCGGAACATTAATAAACTCGCCCAGCTCTGCAAATTCCACGATTTCATCATACTTTTCATCCAGGAAAGCTTTGGAATAGCCAAGCATGGCTCCGTACAGATAAATATTTTCGGAACCGGTATACTGCATGTCGAATCCGGCCCCCAGTTCCAGCAGCGGAACCACGGTACCATACTTTGTTACACTGCCTTCGGATGCCTTTAAAACACCGGCAATTACCTTGAGCAACGTGGATTTTCCGGCACCGTTCATGCCCATAATGGCAAGACGCTCTCCCTTCTTTAACGAAAAGGAAACATCCCGGAGTGCCAGAAATTCCTTATAACGCAATTCCCGTTTAAAAAACTTAATTAAATAATCTTTCAGATCGTCTACTTTCTGTTCCGTCAGGCGATATTTTACACTGACATTATCTACCGTTAAAATTGTATTTGACATGGTACACTATCCTCTTAAAGATGCAGAATAAATTTATCCTGATTTTTATAAAACACAAAAATGCCGCTAAAGAACAGCAACAGGGAAACAATCAGGGAATACAATACCACCGGTACATTCATGGCGTTGCCGTAAATAGCATCACGGAAATTCTCGATAACCGCATACAGCGGGTTTAAACGGAACAGCCATGCATTATTTTCCCCAATTACGGTTTCCACTTTATAGAAAATGGCACAGGCATACATAATCAAAGTCAATGCTACGCCCCACAGGTATTCTAAGTCTCTGAAAAACACAGCCAGGGTAGACAGCCAGAGACCGGCTCCCAGGGTCATCACAAGCACAATCAGCAATGGGAATATTGCCTCTAACAGATGCCAGGTAGGCTTCATCTCACAAAAAACAACTACACCCGCCAGCACAATCAGAGAAATCACAAATTGGATATATCCGGACAGCACACTGGCCACAGGATACATATACTTTGGTACATACACTTTTTTTATCATGCTGGCATTGGCCCGCACAGACTTTAATGAAGTTCTGGTTGTGTTTGAAAAAAAGGAATACAAAAGACGTCCGGTTAAGATGTAAACCGGAAAGTCTTTTGTATTATGATACAATTTTGAGAACACCAAAACAAGAACCATCATTGTTAATAATGGCTCCATCAGAGTCCAAAGTACCCCCATATAGGAATTTCTGTATTTTAATTTTATGTCCTTCATTACCAGCTGGAACAGCAGGTAATGATATTTCTTAAATGTCAAAAATAAATTTTTCAAAACTACTAATCCTCGTTATCTATTCTGTTTCTGTTCCCGATTCGTTCTGTGTCTCCGCATCAGAACTTTCATTACCGCCGGTTGTAACGTCTTCCGGCTGCTCTGTCGGTGGCTCTTCCGGAGGTGCCGCAAGCTCAACTTCTACCATCGCCAGTAATACATCATCCAGAATCAGATCGCCCAGATTTTCTAAGCAAACGCTCATTGTATACTTTCCGGCAGTAGTCACTCCGCTCAAATCTATGTATGGCGCAAGCTTTTGCAGATTAAGATCCTTTAAGCTTGCCTCTTTTCCAAAAACATTAACCCTTGTTTCAGTTAAAAAGGTAATCTGTCCGGTAAATTCTTCAGATAAGCCACGCAATTCAATGGCACTGATCGGAAGTTCAAATACTTTTTCTTCAAACGGTTTCATGGTAATAGTAACTGCCAGCATGTCCTCATCTACCAGACGCAGACTTTCCAGCGTTTCTGTCCACAAGGAAGAAATATCAATATTTTTTTCTACGATACCATCCTGGGCTGTGACGTCACACTGTGCTTCCAATGTAGAGCCCAGGAGTAACAGTTCACTTGAGGTACCTGCCACGGTAACATATTCCGGCTGGTAGGAAATGGTTCCTACTTCATAGCCCGGGGCAGGATCACCAACCGTATTTACGGCAATCTTTACCACCTTTGTCTTCAATACCGGAATGGTAGCTGCCACTTCCTCCGTGCTCATGGTTACTTTGGAAGAATCCACAATCTCACCGTTCATATCATAAATTACCGGAATACCCTTTGCCTGGGAATCCTGTGAAATATTATCCACATCCACCATAAGAACAACTTCCTTCACCTTACTGATTTGGGTGCTGGATCCGGTTAAGCTGATCACGTTAGGACTGGCAATCATATCCCCGATAACATATCCCTCTTTGGTCTGACCCATAGTGGAAATCTTTACTTTAAAATCCTTTGTGATGGAATCCTCCAGACGAAGCTTCATGACCTGGTTTAATCCGCGGACAATCTCTACCTCTCTTTCGGAATAGCCGGCTACCGATACGTCAATCGGGACCGCATCCGTCACAGAAACTTTTTCGAAGTCTGCCACCGCAACAATATCCGACCTTGTCAGCTTTTCGCAGACAGAACGTCTGGCTTCCACCACCACGGAAATGGTATCACCTTCTACTATTTCCGGAATTTTATCCTTGGCGGTCAAGGCATCTTCGTTTATGATGGTGACCGGTATATCCTCAAATGCAACTGTTTCCATTGGGTCCTGGGAGTTAATAACCACCAGCCACAGCAGTGCAGCAAGAACCACCGATAACAGCTTATATCCAAAATTGTGTGTCAATTTTTCTTTCATTTCTCCCGCTTTCCTCTCAATCCCCGGAATCCTTTTTTCGTTTTTGTTTCCTGTTCCTTACCTTTTTGCAGTTCCAGAAGTTTTGCCCGCAGGAAATCACCGTCTACGTTAAATATCAGGTTGCCTCCTCTGGCAATGGAAACCTTTCCGGTTTCTTCCGAAACAATAATGGTAAAGCTGTCGGAAACCTCACTGATACCTACACCGGCACGGTGTCTGGTACCCAGATCCTTGCTTAACCGCATGTTGCCGGACAACGGCAGATAACAGGTTGCCGATACCACTCTGTCGCCCCGTACAATAACCGCACCATCATGAAGCGGTGTATTATGCTCAAAAATATTAATGAGAAGCTGGCTGGTAAGCAGACCGTCAATGGTAATACCCGTCTGGGAAAATTCCGCAAGGGAAATGTCCTGCTCCAGAACAATTAATGCACCTGTTTTTGTTTTTGCCAGTTCAAACGTGCCTCGAACCAACTCATTTAAGGTGTCCTGAGAAAACTTTTCATTTTTCTTGTCCTTATTTTCCATAAACAGGTCAAGGGAAAGAATTTTTCTCTGACCCAGGGTTTCCAATACTCTTCTGAGTTCCGGCTGGAATAAAATAAGCACTGCGGTAATACCTACACCAATGGTGTTGGTAAATAACCAAAGAATAACATCAAACCGCAACACGGTTGCCAAAATCCATACAAGCAACAGCACAATAAGACCCTTTACAATAACCCAGGCCCTTGTTGTTTTAATCCACTTTATGACATAGTAAAACAGCACTGCAATCAGAATAATTTCCACGAAGTCCATCGGTTTCATTTTTGGCAGTGAAAGCCATCTTACTAATTTATCTAACATGTTTAAGATGTTATCCATAGCGTTATCCGTTCCTTATCTTTTTTATTCCTCGTCTTCTGTAAAATCTCCTTCAGGTTCTCTTCCGGAACCTTCGCTAAACTCAAAATCCATTTCTTCTGCCGCAGTCAGTTCTTCCGGTTCCTCCTCATCGGAGAATGTGGTCACATTTTTCTGCAACATGGAAACATCAATTTTAGGCACCGCTTTTACGTAATAGTAATAGTCATCATCTTCAAACTGTACATGTTCTACAGAAGTATAGTCCAACACCACGCGGAAAAACTGGGCCACAAATACCAGCAGCATGGAAATAATGGTTCCCCAAATCATGGAGCCGGTTCCCACATTGATATCCATCTGAAGATTGACAAGTAAAAATCCTAAAATATTAATGATTGCACCAAGCAAAATCGTAATTTCAAATACAAACTCGAAACGCATCTGTCTTACCAGCCACATAATTAAAATGACTGCCGCAAATATTACCACGGTAACAAACATTTCTTCGTGTTTAAACAGGCTGTTTACAACGTCGATATACAAGGCCAGCGTAGCGTCCAAACTGCTGATATCCTGACGGGTGGCCGCTTCCTGTATTACTTTAAACACAAAGTACACGATTACGCCGCTTACTGTCGGGAAAATTGCCATTGGTGTTGCAATCATGCCCAGAAGAAGCGGAATCAGGTACGGCATCTTAAATACAAACAGGATTGGTACTGCCACTACCGCATAACCGTATTTTCCGGAAAAGCGGGCGATAAAGCAATATAGCACCGCAAAAATTACAACAACCAGCGCCGCCAGAATCGGTGATGCGCTGTACACTTGCAAAATAGCCAGCATCGCACAAAGCAAAATTAAAACTACCGGAGGCAAGAATGCTCCTACCGCAGCCAGCCCCAGCTCAATTACCGGATTTGCCACCTTTGTATTATATGCCAGTGCCGTGTTAATGGTATGAAATGCCAGGTAAGACAGGATAAACCGGAATACCGGCTCAATAATCAGCTGATACTTCTGAAAAAATCCCCGGGCCATTCCTCTGAATTCCAATAATTTTGTAATAAGTTTCATAACTATTCATTCACCTCTTCCATTCCAAGCTGTTCTTCTTCCTGATACAGGCTGCGAAGCCGGCGAAGCATACGGAAATATTTCGCCAGTTTTTTACGGGAATAGTCGTAATACAGTCCGTACCCCACCATAGCCGCCATGGTATAAACGGTAATCACGATAATGTAAGCACCGAGAATGGTTTTACCGATTCCGATATAATCCAGGTTTACGGCCTCTCTGATAAGATACTCCATCTGATAAGCAATTACCATTGCCAGCACCAAAAGGTAACCGATGGTAACCGCCACTATATTGTGCAACACTTTTAACCGCACAAAATCACGCCGGAAATACTTTCCCAGCTTAATGTCTTCTTTTCCTTCTGTTTTTTCATATATGGCAAGCTTTGTCATCAGCCGCACATTACGCATATTTACCATGCTGTTCCTTCTTTCATTCCGTCAAGTCAAAATCAAATCAACTTATACCTATACATAGTTTATCATACCACAATCTTCCACGATTTCAAATAGATTTTTTTACTTTAGAAATATTTTCCCATTAGCATTGTTACCATATTTATGTAATTTATGCTTTTCCCGAAAAAAACAGCCCTTTCGGTTGCTAAAAACTCTGTTTTTTGGTATGCTGAAAGTAATAATAAAAGGGGAGGATAATCAAAATGCAAAAACGTCTTAACAAAAAATTCTGGGCAGTCCTGGCCATTTTCGGTCTGATGGGTCAGGTAGCCTGGGTTGTGGAAAATATGTATTTTAACGTATTTATTTATAAAATGTTCCATGCCACCGCAGCAGAGATTTCCCTGATGGTCAGTGCCAGCTCCATTGCTGCCACCGTAACCACGCTGCTGATCGGTGCCCTGTCCGACCACATTAACAAAAGAAAGCTCCTGATGAGCGGCGGATATATTTTGTGGGGCGTTTCTATTTTATCCTTCTGCTTAATCCGCATGGATATCCTGACCCCGATAGCCGGCAGCACCGCAGCCGCGGCCTCTCTGGGTGTCTCCTTAGTCATTATCATGGACTGTGTTATGACGTTTTTCGGTTCCTCTGCCAATGATGCAGGCTTTAATGCCTGGATGACCGACTGGGGCGACGACGAAAGCCGCGGTAAAATCGAAGGCATCAACTCCATGATGCCGCTGGTTTCCATTCTGGTGGTATTCGGCGGTTTCATGTTTTTTGATTTAGAAAAAGACTCCAGCTGGACCCTGATTTTCTTAATCATCGGTATTGCCACCCTGCTCATCGGTATTCTTGGCATTTTCATTGTGGAAGAGGCTCCGGAACTTGCCACAAAGCAGGAAGCGGAACGTTCTTCCGGAGAAAAAAAGAGCTACTGGGCCACCGTATTTTACAGTTTCCGTCCGAGTGTAATCAAAAAGACCCCTTTATTATACCTGATTATTTTGGCCTTTGCGGCTTTTAATATCTCCATTCAGACCTATATGCCTTATCTGATTTTATATTACGAAAAAAGCCTCGGCATGACAGATTATGTTCTTGTCATGGCCCCTGCTATTATTATTGCCTCTGTAATTACTGCCTTTTACGGCAAACTGTTCGACATGACCGGTTTTAAAACTTCCGTCCTGCCAACTTTACTTATGCTGATGGCCGGCTATGTACTGTTGTTCTTCGGCAGAACTACTCCGCTTGTTTTTACCGGCTCCCTGCTGATGATGACCGGCTATCTTACCGGCATGTCCATCTTCGGTGCCATGATCCGCAGCCTGATTCCGGAAAACAAAGCCGGTCAGTTCCAGGGCATCCGCATTATCGGCCAGGTTCTGATTCCGGGTGTCATCGGTCCGTCCATCGGCGCTGCCGTGTTAAAAAATGCAAACACCATCGTCAACAACGACGGCACCACCTCTTTTATTCCAAACGAAAACATCTTCCTGGCTGCCTTTTTGGTAGCAGTAGGAGTTTTACTTGTACTGGCCTGCATTTTCCGCTTCGTCAGGAACGGTCACTATCCGCTGATAAGCGAGGCAGGAGAAGCCCTCGGAGAATCTGCGGAAGTATGGCAGGAATATCCTCGCCCGCAGTTAAAGCGTAACAGCTGGATTAGCTTAAACGGCGAATGGAAGTTAAATCACGGTACCTGTCTTGTTCCGTTTCCACCCCAGTCCCGGCTTTCCGGTTATAAGAAACATATAGGCTCCCGGCTGGTATATGAAAAGAAGTTTATGTTAGAAAAGCCTGCGGCAGGCACTCGTACCCTGTTGCATTTTGAAGCCGTAGATCAACTGGCAGAAGTGTATTTAAACGGTGTTCTGCTGGGAAAGCATGCCGGCGGTTATTTGCCGTTCAGCTTTGATATTTCCAACGTCATGTACACCAACAAAGAAAACACACTGCTTGTTAAAGTAACCGACAAGCTTTCCACCATCTATCCTTACGGAAAGCAAACAAAAAAACGGGGCGGCATGTGGTACACTCTGGTCAGCGGAATTTGGAAAACCGTCTGGCTGGAACAGGTGGCAGATACCTATGTAAAAGATTTAAAGCTGACACCGGACTTAGACGGCGTACATATTTCCTTTGCCACCAATCATCCGGAACGTTCCGTCCACGCCGGTGCCGTTATCACTCTCCACACCGGGGAGCAGATAGAATTCACCATGACCGGCAATAACGGCTACTTACGGCTCCGTGACCTTCTCACTGCCGAAGACACTCCTTACGAGCCACAGCTTTGGACACCGGAGAACCCGTATCTTTACCGTATGACCCTTTCCGTAGGTCAGGATCTTTTAGAAACCTACTTTGCCCTGCGTACAGTTGAAATAAAATCCGTAAACGGAGTCAACCGTGTCTGCTTAAACGGAAAACCTGTTTTCCTCCACGGTGTTTTGGACCAGGGATATTTTTGCGACGGCATTTTCCTGCCGGCGGATGAGAGGGAATTTGAAAAAGACATCCTCCGCATGAAGGAATTAGGCTTCAACATGCTCCGCAAACACATTAAAATCGAGCCGGAGTGTTTCTACTACTACTGCGATCTTCACGGCATGCTGGTTATGCAGGATATGGTAAACAACGGGCCGTACTCTTTCTTACGGGATACTGCCCTGCCAACCATCGGTATGAAAAAAATGACAGACCTGCTTCGCCTGTTCCCAAAGAAACAAAAGCTTTTCTGGGAGCAACACATGAAGGAAACCCTGTCCCACTTATATAACCATCCGTCCATTGTGGCATACACGCTGTTTAACGAAGGCTGGGGACAGTTTGAGAGCGACCGCATGTACAACATTGCAAAAAAGATGGACGCCTCCAGGCTTTATGATTCCACCTCCGGCTGGTTTGCCCAAAAGAAGAATGACTTTGACAGTCTGCATGTCTACTTTGGCAATTTAGAACCACAGCCTGCCACCAGACCAATGTTTATTTCCGAATTCGGCGGCTGTGCTTATCCGGTTCCGGAGCATATTTATGCAAAATACGCTTCCTATGGTTACGGCAATTGCAAAAATGCCAAGGAAGTATCCGAAAAGGTTTGGGAGGCCTATCAAAAGACCATCCTTCCGGTTATTGAAAAGGGATGCTGTGGCAGTGTTTACACCCAGCTGTCCGACGTAGAAGATGAAATCAACGGCCTTTATACCTATGACCGTAAAATCTGCAAAGTAGATGCAGAAACCATGCAAAAACTGAAAGCCGAAATAGATGCACGAATGAATTTTTAATCAATATAGGACTAATCGCCTAAATTGAATGTAAACAGTTACAAAACCTTGAAGTAAACAAACAAAAGTGGTATAATTATATCATTCAAAAATTTACACAAACCATTCTCTTAGCACACAACTCCATAAAGCCACCAAATAGATGACTAACCATACATAGTTGCTAAGAGGGGAAGGAGCACTTATGAGTAAGACAAAAAAGAAGGGGAAATTTTTAAACTTTAAGGGGATGCGTATCGAAGAACGGTTACGCAAAGCATTTAACATCATTATCCTGATTGCATCCGTTGGTTCGATTGTCGGCATTTTATCATTACTGATTGTTGTCAACAGCTTGGAAAAAGCAACTGCAAATTATGCACTGCCACAGGGCGATATTGCATTATTCATGAACGAATATGCGGAATGTCGTTCCAATACCAGAGGTATCATCGGTTACGAAGACCAGGATTTAATTGACCAGCTGGTTGACAAGCATGACGATCGTGTAATAAATACAAAAGCCCGATATGAGGCAATTCACGAAACCATTGTTACCAAAGAAGGGGAAGCAGCCTACAAAGAAATCGGAACTGCTTTAGATGCCTATCTTGCAAAAGAAGCTGAAATAATTGAAATCGGTGCTACTACCGATCAGGAGCAGTGCCGCATTGCCCAAAACATGGCCATCAATGATTTAACTCCGTTATACGAGGAATTAGATGCTGCCACTTTAAAACTGATGAACATCAACATCGAAAAAGAGCATCAGATGGAGCTCCATTGTGAGATTCTGGAATGGGGTGCCATTATTCTTATGGTGGTATTGCTGATTTCTGCCAGCATTATTGCAAAGAGAATTGCCCACATCATTTCCAAGGGTATTTCCAAGCCGCTGGCACAATTAGAAACCCGGTTTGGTACCTTTGCAGAAGGCGACATCAAATCCGAATTCCCAACCTCCACTGCCCAGGATGAAATCGCAGGACTTATGAATTCCTCCCATGACATGGCAGAGCGCTTAAAGATGATTATTCTTGACGTAGAAAGAATGTGTGCCGAAATGAGTAACGGCAACTTCAACGTGGAATCCGATTGTGCAGATGCTTATCTTGGTGACTTAGCAGAATTGTATGTTTCAATTAAGAACATGAACATCAATGTAAGTAATGCATTAAAGGAAGTAGAAACCGTTTCCAACCAGGTAAACGACGGTGCTTCCAACTTAGCTGAGGCTGCCTCCAGTCTTGCTGAAGGAGCTACCGATCAGGCCGCTTCCGTAGAAGAAATGCTGGCAACCATGAACACCGTATCCGACGGCTTAAAGTACACCGCTCAGAGCGTAGACGAAGCTTATGAACAGGCTCTCGCCTGTGCCAACGATGCACAAAACAGCCATAAGGAAATGGGCAACATGGTAGAGTCCATGAACCGCATCAGCGAAACTTCCAAAAAGATTGAAAATATCATTGCAGAAATCGAAAACATTGCAAGCCAGACCAACCTGCTTTCCTTAAACGCTTCCATTGAGGCAGCCAGAGCCGGTGATGCAGGCCGCGGCTTCGCCGTAGTTGCGGATGAAATCCGTGATCTTGCAGACCAGAGTGCAAAATCCGCAGTGGATACCAGAGAGCTGGTTAACAACACCCTTCGTGAAATTGAAGAAGGCAGCAGAGTTGCCAACAGAACTGCTGACGTATTATACGGTGTGGTAGATGCCATTCAGAAGATTGCAGAAACCTCCAAGACCTTATCTGAAAACACCCAGATTCAGGCAGAGGCTGTAGAACAGGCAGACCAGGGAATCGCCCGCATCTCCGAAGTAGTACAGAGTAATTCCGCAGCCGCAGAAGAATCCTACGCAACCAGCGAAGAATTATCTGCGCAGGCAACCACCATGCACAACTTAGTGGCTCAGTTCCAGTTGAAAAAGTAAGTTGCAGTTTCCTTTGTTTTAAGTAAAAAATTAAGGCCATCGCATCACAATCAGCGGTGGCCTTTTTGTTACTTATCTTAAATGATTTTCATGAAAGATTCCTTTCAGCCTCTTACCGGTACAAAATAAGTTTCCGGATTTAACAACTCTTTTCCGGTCCTGATTGCATTTATGGCAGTGATGCACTCTGTTACACATAATTCCACACATGCTATTGCAATATCATAGGTGTAGACGGTCAACTCCTTTTTCTCTGCCCGCGGTTCCAAGAAGAAATCCCGAAACAATCCGTCAAACACCTCATCATACAGCTCCGGATGCAGGCCCTCCAGCTCTATGTTCCGGTCTTCCTCCAGTCCATATCTCATATCAAATTCTTTCCGCAAAATATAATTTAACCGATGGAAATCCATATACCCTTCCTGATATTTTGCCTGTCGCTCTTCTTTGGATTTTACCTTGGAACGAATCTGCGTTTCCATAATTTCATGAAACCAAATCATATCCGTAATCAGGTGGCACAAAATTCCAAGATAAAGGTCGTCTTTCTCCATTTGTTTGCCATACTCCGCCGCAAACCGCAGCCAGTTTCCGCCCTTTACGTCACCGTGAATTTCAAAGTAATGCGTTATATTTTTCGTACCGTCATCGTGCCGGGACATATCCGGGCAGAGGGAGCCAATTTTAAATCGGTTTAAATTTCTTATAGGTACCTGCTCTGCCACCTTCTCTGCAATCAGGTAGTGAATCATTCGCGATGGCATGTTTAATCCTCCTTGTTTTCACGGAGTGAAAATGCCCGCCCGTTTATGCGGGCAGAGGATTTGACCTCCTTTTTACAGGTAAACAGGAACGTATCTCTTGTAAACTCATACTCGCCCTGCCGGTTTTTCAATTCTTCTTTGTTTCGCAAATACGTTAAAAATTCTTCCCTTCTTACTTCCAGCACTTCTCTTACCGGCTTACACACCTGCACAATGTAATCCAGGAATTCCTCAGCGGTGGCAAAATGAAGGGTAATGATGTACGCATGATTTTCTACTGCCGGAAAGACATCCCGAAGCTCCTGCTCCCAGGCATCTGCCCTCTTTTTATGTTTTACCAGGCCTTCATCCAGCTCCGGACAACTTTCGAAAAACTCCCGGAAATACGGTTGTATGTTGTCATAAAAGAGATAGCCGCCCCAAGTGCAGGTAAGGATTCCTGTTGTCGTCAGAGCTTCGTAAAACTTACGATATAAAGCCGGTCTGTCTACAATGTGAGACACCGTGTGATTAAAGAAAATCCGGTCATACGGTCCGGCAAGCGGCATGGTTTCTAAATCATCCCACACAAAGGAAATCTCACTGTCTGTAAACCGCCCTTCCTTCTTCTGCTCCCGTACATATTCACAGAAGGTATCCATGTGAGTATTATGCTTGTCCACACAGGTAACTTCCAGATTTTCCGGTAACCGCTCCTGATTGCAGCGCCACAAATTTCCCCAGCCTGCACCTGCATCCAGCACCTGCATTCCGGCCTGTAAATTTGCAGTATCAAAAACAAACCGGGACCAGCCCCAAGGTTCATTGGAGTGGCGGGCCAGGTGTCCTACCAGCTCGTCCGCTCTCTGATTTTTTACAATCGTGCCTAACGATTTCAGGAACGCATTATTATCCACTGTTTCACCCTGACATTCCTTTATCGCCCGGTCCACATGAGCAATAACGGTATTTAACCGGGCTCTCTTCTTTTCCAGTAAACGTTTTTGTTCCATCAGCATTTCTTCTCTACTGACATTTTCATAAAGCTGCAGAAATTCCGCAATCTGATCCAGAGAAAAGTCCAGCCATTTCATCAACTGGATTTTTTCTAGGGTTCTCACTGCATCTTCGCCATACATACGATAGCTGTTATCCATGTTACGTTCCGGCACAAGAAGACCTTTTCGCTCATAAACCCGAAGCGTTTTGGTAGAAATTCCCGCCAGCTTTGCCAACCGGCCGATAGAATATAGATTCTTCATAGTAATCTCCTCTTTTTTTGTAAATAAGGTTCCCGGGAGTGTGTTTTAGAGTGTCTTAGATTAATCTTGATTTCATTATAAACCTTACCCCAAGGGCAAGGTCAAGCAGGAAATTAAAACAAGGCCTGTCTGTCAGACAGGCCCTGTTTCTATTATTTTTTATCTTACTGTCGTGTCACTTTAATTTTTGCCTTATACTCGCCGTTGGCATCTTTAGCAATGCTTACAACTTCTACAGAATAGCCGAAGTCACTTCCGTCATCCATTGTACCTTCATACAAGAACTCTGCATATTTTTCTGCAGTAAACACATCTCCTGCCTTGAAGAAGTCGTCTGCCTGTACAGACGTGCGCAAATTCTCAAGATCCGTGAAGGTATTGTCACCTCCGGCCTGAATCAACTCCACATTGTAACGACCATATGGTGTTGTATCATAGTTATTTGCAAAGTGGATGGTACCAATCGGATATGTTTTATTATCTACCTCAAGCTCGCGCTTTTCCATGTTCGCATTGATGTGATAAATCCGAACACCTACGGTGTCCTGAAGACCGTACATTTCTGCATCAAATTCATTGACACCTTCGTCGGTGAATAAATCTACCAGAATATATTCACTAAACGGAGAACCATCAAACTTGCTGCCTGCCGCAGGAATCACAATAGCATCTCCGCACTCTGCAAGAGATCCGATTTCCAACTCAACGGATTCGCCGGATTTCAGTCCGGTTACCACCTGAGGCTCTAACCAGCCCACGGCATACTTGGAATATGCATTCCAGTCACCGTAGTTTCCGGACTGCATATCATAGCCACCGATTGCATCAATTCCGGAATAGGTTACATCATAATAGTCGATAAGGCCAAGGTTATGGGCAAACTCGTGAATTAAGGTATTATTTTCCAATAAGTTGCTATGTACAATTGTGTAGCAGTTAAACGTCGGACGCTGCGGTGTGCCGGCAAACTCTCCGGTGTAACTGTTTCTTGTCATAATACCACCGCTGAAACTGATGATGTTAAATCCCTCTTCCGGTGACATCTGACCTGCATTTAATAACACTACAGCATCGAAATATCCGTTGGCATCTTTATCATACTTGCTCCAGTCCATGCCCGGATAGGTCTTATATAACCAGGTCAGCAGTTCCTCCAGAAACACTTCATCCGGAGCCGTGTATTTCATCTCTGCAAAATCATACGGCGCCTGATACCAGTCTGTGATATAGGACTGTACGGACAATTTGCCATAAGAAGCAATGTCGTAGTATTCACTCAGGGAGAAGCGGTCCGCATCCAGTTTATCGGAATAATCCTTTACAGAACCATCTGCTGCCACCACTCTTCCCAATTCACTTTGGAATTTTGCCATAGTATCGGCATTGGCGCTTCCCGGCTCGTCCTTCCATGCAATTGGAATTACCAGGACATCCATGGTACCGGTTGCTTCCGGAAATGCATACGGTACAAGATCATTCATCGTTTCTGCTCCCGCGAATCGCGGCATTACTTCCAGCGCCACGTCAAATGTATACTTTCCGACGGAAACCTCCAGCGTTGTTCCCGCTGTAACCGGTGATTCCTTGCTGATTACATTTCCCTTGGCATCCTTTAAATCACCGACTGTATAGTTGTTAATGCCATAAATGGCAGCGGAATTATCCATTCCAAGCGTTGCAGTTTCCGTATCCGGAACCGCAATCAGATAGAATTCATATATGTAATTTTCCATATCCCACTGGTCTTCTTTCATCTGGTTGTAGCGTTCTCCCTCCAGATAGGCACCGTAAAAGTCCGTATATAACACAACCTCTTTAATGCCGGTGCTGAGGGAACTGCCATCATACATGATTTCCAGCGAAGAAAGTACAAACTCGTCCACATTGTAGCCGGATGCCGCAAATCTGATAAAATTCGGCTGGAAAACCGACAAGTCAAGTGCCATATTCTCCAGGCCATAAGATGCATGTATCGATGTGCCGGTAGAATACTCTAATGCTTTCACATTATCTACTGCCGTTTTTCCGTCAAAGCTGTATCCGCCATTCACCTCCATCATGTTTTCACTGTCTCCGACGTCGCTGACTTTCGGAATCATTTCATAAATCCGTCCGATAGCATCCAGTGCAGTAATACTTCCGCCCGGCGCAAAAGAAATTCCTTTGTTTGTTACGGTAACACCTGTTCCGTAAAATCGGAGGTCATTACCGGCCGGGCCCTTTGCCTTAAACGTAACACTACCGTCTGCTCCTGTTTTTACACTATCCGCATAAATATTAGAAATCACTTCATACTTTGCCATAGTCGGAGTAGGCG
>JAZQJL010000167.1:0-7445 GCA_045541595.1 Lachnospiraceae bacterium
ATGTGTTTTGCGGCGGTTGCGGGTGCGGTAGCGGCATTGATTACTTTCTTTGGTGCGGACTTTTTCTCGGAAATTTTGTTTAAATCCGAATCCAGTGCCATTCCGCTAAAGTTTTTGGCACCAACTATTTTTGTTTTTGCCATAATGGGCGTGTTACGCGGCTTTTTTCAGGGAAAAAACACCATGCTTCCTACGGCAATTTCCCAGCTGTTGGAGCAGTTTTTCCATGTCGTTGTCGGACTGCTTGCTGCCGTCGGCTTCATGAAGCTGTATGCGAAATCTGAATTTAAAGTAGCATATGGTGCGGCAGGAGGAACTTTTGGTACGTTAATCGGCGCCTTGGTTTCTTTGCTTTTTTTGGGCGCAATATTTTTTATGTATTATCCGATGTTAAAACGCCGGTTCCGCAAGGATTCGGGAGCAGAAACAGAAAGCTATCAGACCTTACTGAAACTTGTGCTGATAACCATTTTACCGATTATTTTAAATCAGACTTTATATTCCGTCAGTGGTACGTTAGACAGCGTATTACTGAATTCCGTACTGGATGCCAAAGGTGTGGAAGAAGAAACCCGTCTTATTTTATGGGGCAGATACTCCAGCAAATATCGTTTGCTTGCTAATTTACCGTTATCCATAGCTTCTGCCATAGGAGTTGCGGTGGTACCGAATATTGTTCGTGCCCATACAGAGCGGAATCAACGTATGCTATACGAAAAAACAGCCCAGGCAGTGAAATTTAACATGATGATTGCCGTTCCTTGTGCTTTTGGTATGGCGGCATTGGCAAAACCGATTATGCTGTTGTTATTTAATGACACCACCGACATGACGGTAAAGTTAATGCAATATGGTGCAGCAGCCATTTTATTTTATGCGTATTCCACCACTACCAGTAATGTTTTACAGGGACTTAGTATGATGCGCTATCCGGTAATCCATGCCGGTGTGGGCATTGTGGTTTATGTAATTATTGATTATATTTTGCTGTCATTCTTTGACGCGGGGGTTTATGCATTGATTGTAGGGCATACCGTATTCCCGCTTATTGTCAGCATATTTAACGGTTTACGTATTCAAATGGAAACCGGATACCGGCAGGAATGGTTCAGAACCTTTGTTATGCCGATGGTCTGTTCCGGTGTAATGGCCGTAATATCTTATTTTATGTATCTTGGTCTGCATAGCATGACAAAAAGTGTGTTACTTAGCCTTAGCATAACTATTGTTGTCGCTGTGATTTTGTATTTTGTGATGATGATCTTAACAAAAACATTGAGCGAAAAAGAATTATATGATTTGCCGATGGGCGCAAGACTGGTTTCCCTGGCCAAAAAGTTTGCACTTTTAAGTGAATAAAGAAAAGAATTCATGTAAATACTTCTAAAAAATTGTTGGGAGGCTTACATGAAAAAAAAGATCTATTATTCCCTTATTTTTGCCGGTGTTTCTGCGTTGTTTGGTCTTTGCTATTATTTAAGTTTTAAAAATGCATTACTTCACTACAATAGGGAAGCAGTGGAACAAAACACCAAAATCTTAAATGAAATTTTGCAGTCGTCCGGTGAAAGTGAACGATTGCTGCAACAGATATTAAATGAAAACGAAGAAGCTTCCATGGTGGCAACCACACAGGATACGCTTCGGGAAACAGCCAGCTATTTTCAGGAAACTTACTATCTGCAAAGTCAGACAGAAGAAAGAGAACAGCTGGCACTTCCTGGTTTTATGGTAGGTATCAGCCGGAAGGAACTAAATGCCTATACGGAAGGCTATATGGAGTCTATGCCGGTCAATGAGTACTTGCAGGGTCTGATTTCTTATGAGATTGTATCCTTTACCGAAAATACCGTAGTACTCCGAAAAACGTACGATGAAACCAAAGTAGAAAACCAATTCTACATTTGTAGAAGAGGAGATTTTGTAGTAGTATATTACAGTGATTTAAAAACAATATACGAATATACGGAAATTCGGGTGGACAGTTTGATTGAAGAAATTCAGGCATCCATTGAACAGGGATTTTACGTGAAGGACATCCGGGAGCTATATAGTATTTTAGAGGGATATACAAGCTAGGAGAAAGAAATGAGAAAACGTATTGCGATAATCGGCGGCGGAGCTTCCGGTATGATGGCGGCAGTTACGGCGGCAAAAAAAGGGGCAGAAGTAACAATTTATGAGGCAAAAGAAAGGCTTGGAAAGAAAATCCTGGCCACAGGAAACGGAAAATGTAACTATACCAATCTTGTGCAGGAGGATTCCTGCTACAGAGGCAGTCATCCGGAATTTTCCAAGGCTGTCCGTGAAAGCTTTTCGGTGGAAGAAACGCTTGAATTTTTTAAGTCTATCGGAATTGAGCCTAAAATCCGGAATGGCTATGTATATCCTAATTCGGAACAGGCCTCTTCCGTAGCAGATGCCCTTGTGATGGAACTGCGTACAAAAAAAGTGAAAGTAATTTCCGAGCAGGTCTATTCCGTGAAGGAAGCTTTGGGGAGGTTTCTTGTAAAGTCGGAGCATAAACAAATAGAATATGATAATGTAATTTTATGTTGCGGCAGCTGCGCCGGAATGAAAAATCCGGAAGACTTTTCCGGCTACCGGCTTGCCAAACAGCTGGGTCACCATATTACTCCGTTAATTCCTGCCCTGGTTCAACTTCGGTGTAAAGAAAAATGGTTTAAGACGGTATCCGGTGTCCGCACGGAAGGCGTGATTACCGTACTGGAAAACGGAACAAAGATTGCCGAGGAAAAGGGCGAGCTGTTATTTGCTGACTATGGTCTGTCCGGCATTCCGGTTTTTCAGGTGAGCCGATTTGCAGGAGAGGCTTTACAAAGAGAAAGCAAAGTTTTTTGTAAACTGGATTTAATGCCGGGATATACCGAGAAAGAACTGGAAGAACTCTTAACCTGCAGATATGAAACCTTAAAGAATCGCACGGCAGAAGAACTATTAATCGGTCTTTTGAATCACAAACTAAATTATATTTTATTAAAATTATTGGATGTGGATCCGGTGGCAGACAGTAAAAAATCATATCAGCCGGAGCTTATAAGAAGTCTTGCAAAGCTTTATAAAGGTCTTACCTGTCAGGTGACCGAACTAAATCCTTTTGCCAATGCCCAGGTGTGTGCTGGCGGCGTGGATACTTCGGAAATTGTTCCTGAAACCATGGAATCAAAACTGGTTCCCGGATTATATTTTGCAGGAGAACTGGTAGACGTAGATGGTACCTGCGGCGGCTATAATTTACAATGGGCCTGGAGCAGCGGCTATGCGGCAGGGCTTCATGCAGCAACGGAAAGTTAAGAAGAAAGGCGAATTATCGTGCTTAGAATACCTCAGTTAAAATTACATATTCATCATACATTGGAAGAGTTAAAACAGGCGGTAAAAAAAGAACTTCGTCTTTCCCATGACAATTTCAGCTATACCATTAAAAAGCGTTCCATTGATGCCAGAAAAAAGCAGGAGTTGCATTTTGTATATGCCATCGATGTTGCCTTAGAGGAAAAAGAGGAGCACCGTATTCTTTCCAAATCTAAGGGAAAAATTGTTCCGGCTCCCCGGGAAGACTATACTTATATGCCTTGCGGAACAAAAAAGTTGCGTCATCGCCCGATAGTGATTGGCGCCGGTCCCGCCGGCTTATTTTGTGCCTATTTCCTTGCAAAACACGGGTACTGTCCGATTGTTCTGGAACGGGGCGAAGCTATGGAAGACCGGGTAAAACGGGTGGAAGAGTTTTGGTCCGGAGGCGGCCTGAATCCGGAAAGTAATGTACAGTTCGGGGAAGGCGGTGCAGGAACTTTTTCCGACGGCAAGTTAAACACCATGGTAAAAGATCCTTACGGACGTATCCGGAAGGTTTTGGAAGTGTTTGTGGAGCATGGCGCACCGGAGGAAATTTTATACTTAAACAAGCCGCATATCGGCACGGATAATTTACGCCATGTTATTGTGTCCATGAGAGAGCAAATGATTGCCTGGGGGGCAGAGATTCATTTTTCCTCCAAAGTAACAGATATTCTTTTTGATGAAAACAAAGTAAAAGGTGTGGAAATAAACAACTCTACAGTTGTAGAATCAGATGTTGTGGTGGCGGCGTTGGGACACAGCGCCAGAGATACCTTTGAAATGCTGGTAACTAAACCGTTGACGATAGAAAACAAAGCATTTGCCATTGGTGTCCGCGTGGAACACCCGCAAGAAATGATTGGTTTGTCCCAGTATGGAGAAGCCTATAAGAATCTTCCGGCAGCGGATTATAAATTAACCCATCAGTGTGAAAACGGCCGCGGTGTATATTCTTTTTGCATGTGTCCGGGCGGTTTTGTAGTAAATGCTTCTTCGGAGGAAGGAAGAACCGTAGTCAACGGTATGAGCAACCATGACCGTTCCGAAAGAAACGCCAACAGTGCCCTGATTGTCACGGTAACTCCTGAGGACTTTGAGGCAGAAGGCTTTACGGGACCGTTAGCCGGTATGCAGTTTCAGCGGAAATGGGAAGAGGCGGCGCACAGAGCCGGCGGCGGAAAAATTCCGGTTCAATTATTTGGAGACTTGTTAAGTGAGAAAAAGTCTGTTACAATAGGAGAAATTGTTCCAAATACCAAGGGAGACTGGACGTTTGCAGAGCTTAACACCTGTTTGCCGGAGTATGTACTGGAAAGTCTTAAGGAAGGCGTTTTGGCATTTGACAAAAAAATCCCCGGTTTTGCCAGAAAAGATACGGTAATGCTTGGGGTAGAAACCAGAACTTCTTCTCCGGTTCGCATGGTCAGAAACGAAGAATATCAGGCGGATTTAAACGGCTTTTATCCATGCGGTGAGGGTGCCGGATATGCCGGAGGAATTACCAGTGCCGCTGTGGATGGCATCAAGGTATTTGAAGCAATTACATCAGTTTACAGCAAGAATCGAGGGTAACTATGGACGAGATGAGAAAGAATTTATGCAAAAAACAAAGAATTGTGGTAAAGGTTGGTTCTTCCACAATTACACACGAAGCAACAGGAAACATTAATTTTGCTAAGCTGGAAAAGCTGGTGCGCCTTCTTACCGACCTGCATAATCAGGGAAAAGAAGTGGTTTTGGTAACCTCCGGTGCCGTTGCGGTGGGAAGAAAATCCATTGGCATGCAGGAACGTCCTAAAACATTGTCTGAAAAGCAGGCATGTGCAGCTATCGGTCAGGCAAGCCTTATGACCGTTTACCAGAAATTATTTTCCGAATATCATCAGCCCTGTGCCCAGATTCTTATGACTAAGTTTACTATTTTAAATGAAATTACCAGACAGAATGCCTGCAACACCTTTGAAGAGCTGTTTAAGCTTGGCGTTATTCCGATTGTAAATGAAAACGATACTGTTTCCACAGACGAAATGGAGAACTTAGGTATCGGTGAAAATGATACGTTGGCAGCTTTAGTAACAGCTATGATTCACGGAGATTTAGTGGTTCTGTTATCGGATATTGACGGATTATATTCCGATGATCCAAAAAAGAATCCGGATGCCGTATTTTTCCATCAGATAGATGACTTGAGCGAATCCGTGCTTGGAATGGCAAAGGGCAGTTCCAGCTCCGTCGGAACCGGTGGCATGCAGACAAAGGTTTCTGCAGCTAAAATTGCTACGGATTCCGGTGCAGATATGATTATTGCCAACGGAGATGATATTGAAAACTTACGCAGAGTCATGAACGGAGAACTGGTGGGCACCCTGTTTTGTGCCCATAAGGTGGAGGAATTCCATTTGTTAGACTATATTACACATAAATAAGAGGTGGATATGATGGATTTAATCGAAATTGGAAAACGGGCGAAAGAAGCGTCCCGTCATCTTGCTATATTACCAACCGTAAAAAAGAATGAAGCCTTAAAGGCAGTGGCCCAGGCCCTGGTGGCAAATTGTGCCTCCATTTTGGAAGCAAATGAAATTGATGTTGCCAATGCAAAGAAAAACGGCATGTCGGAAGCATTGCTTGACCGACTTTCCTTAAACGAAGCAAGAGTTCAGGGCATGGCAGACGGAATACTTCAGGTGGCAGAGCTAAAGGATCCGGTGGGCGAAGTACTTTCCATGACAAATCGTCCGAATGGCCTTATGATTGGTAAAAAAAGAGTTCCGTTAGGTGTCATCGGTATGATTTATGAGTCCCGTCCGAATGTTACCCCGGATGCGTTCTGTCTTTGCTTTAAAACCGGTAATGCCGTGATTTTGCGCGGCGGCAGTGACTGCATTCATTCCAATCTTGCCATTACAAAAGTAATCCGCACAGCACTCGGAAAGCAGGGCGTATGCGAAGATGTGGTACAGATTATCGAATCTACGGACCGCGAAACAGCAACGGCTCTGATGCGCTTAAATGACTATGTGGATGTATTGATTCCGCGGGGTGGCGCCGGACTCATTAAGAGTGTGGTGGAAAACAGTACCGTGCCGGTAATTGAAACCGGAACCGGTAACTGTCATATCTATGTGGATGCCTCTGCAGATTTTGAGATGGCTTTAAATATTATTGATAATGCAAAGACCCAGCGCCTTGGTGTCTGTAACGCTGCAGAATCCCTTGTAGTGCACGAAAGCATTGCAAAGGACTTTCTGCCTGCTTTATACGAAAAACTCAATGCAAAGCAAATTACGATGCGTGCAGACGAACGTGCGTTGGCAATTTGCCCGCAAATGGAAGCTGCTACTAAGGAAGACTTTTACAAGGAATATCTGGATCGTCTCATTTCAGTAAAAATTGTGGATTCCATTGATGAAGCGATTGCCCATATCAATGAGCATAACACCGGACATTCAGAGTCTATCATTACCAAGGACTACGAGAATTCCCTTCGCTTCTTAAACGAAATTGATGCAGCGGCAGTGTATGTCAATGCGTCCACACGTTTTACCGACGGAGGAGAGTTTGGTTTCGGCGCAGAAATCGGTATCAGCACCCAAAAGCTCCATGCCAGAGGTCCTCTCGGATTAGAAGAGCTGACCACAACAAAGTATATTATTTTCGGTAACGGACAGATTCGCTAGACCGTTCCTTAGAAAGACAGAAAACTATGAGTGAATGGATTAAAAAAATAAGAGAAATTTCCGTAGAACAGGTTCCGGTCACAGAGCCGGAGCGTCAGTTTTATTTTATGGATTTATTAAAGGGATGGATTGCGGAGCAGGAAGCCCAAAAGGGGCGTAAACTGACCTATCACATTCAAACCTTCGGATGTCAGATGAATTCCAAAGACTCCGAGAAGCTGGCCGGCATTTTAGAAACCATCGGTTATGTGGAAACAGACACTGAAAAAGCGGATTTTGTATTATACAATACCTGTACCGTACGTGAAAATGCCAATACCAGACTTTACGGACGTATTGGATTTTTACGCACCATGAACAAAAACAACCCGGACATGAAAATTGCCATGTGCGGCTGTATGA
>JAZQJL010000168.1:0-5177 GCA_045541595.1 Lachnospiraceae bacterium
TCATTGTTACAAGGCGGCAGGATTCAAAGAAACAGGAGAGCAGTTCAAGATTCAGCTGTTTGGAGAGATGTGGACAGATGTTGAATTGAAAATGAAGTCGGATCGTAGCCATGTCGTGCTGTGAGCCAAGGAGTTGTCAGTGAGTCTTGTCTTCCTAAGACCGCTTGGGCCTCCGACTTCGGCGTATCATTGTTACAAGGCGGCAGGATTCAAAGAAACAGGAGAGCAGTTCAAGATTCAGCTGTTTGGAGAGATGTGGACAGATGTTGAATTGAAAATGGAGAGAGAAGAGTATGAAGCGCTTATTTACCGTTGATTTACAAGACTACAATCGGTCGTGGCCACATTCTACCCGTCCTTCCGTCCGGGCAATCATCCAAAGGGACGGAAAGCTTGCCTTGGTACATAATGGTAAGTTTGATTATTACATGTTTCCGGGCGGAGGAATCGAAGAAGGAGAAAGCCATAAGGAAGCCCTGATTCGTGAGGTTAAGGAAGAATCCGGGTTGGTGGTAATTCCGGAAAGCATTACAGAATATGGTTCTGCCCTGCGTTTAAGTAAGAGCAGTCATTTTGAAAACACCATATTTGAGCAGGAGAATTATTATTATTTCTGCGAGGCAAAAGAAGAAATTGATGCAACAGAATTTGATGTGCACGAAATAGAAGAGCAGTATTCCCTGGTGTTTGTAACCTTGGAGGAAGCTATCCGGAAGAACCGGCAGGATGACCATGGCGAGGAAAACGGCGGTGTCTGGATTGAACGGGAAACAAGGGTAATGGAATTGTTGCTAAAAAACAAGGAGGATTAACATGAGTAAACGTTTGGAAATAGTAAGTTCGTTTTATAACGAAATTGATGAGGACGGCAGACTTAATAGAAGCAGACACGGACAAATGGAGTATTTCACCACCATGCATTATATCAACAAGTATGCAAAGGATGGTGCTAAAATCTTAGAAATCGGTGCCGGAACCGGGCGATATTCCATAGCTCTTGCAAAGGCAGGCTATGATGTAACTGCAGTGGAGCTGGTGGAGAATAATCTGAAGGTATTAAAGAAAAACAGCGAAGGATTGGCAAACATCAGGTCCTATCAGGGAGATGCCCTGGACATTTCCTGTTTTGAGGATAACTCCTTTGATGTGACTCTGCTGTTTGGCCCGTTGTATCATCTGTATGAGCCACAGGACGTGCAGAAATCCATTGACGAGGCAATCCGTGTTACGAAGCCGGACGGTGTGATTTTGGTAGCATTTCTTTCGGTGTATGCTATTCTGTTTGATAACTATTTCCAAGGAAATCTGCTTGCAGGAATTGAGGAAAACTTTACAACAGACTACAAAATCAGACATTTTGAAGAGCAGTTGTTTACAGGTTATGATGTTGCAGAATTTGAAGAATTGTTTTCGGATAAGCCGGTGGAATATTTGAATACGGTGGCGGTAAACGGCATACTGGAGCTTGCGGAAGGACGCAGCGATTTCGCTATGTCCGATGAGGAACTGGAAGCCTTTGCAAAGCTTTGGCTGACACTTTGCGAAAAGCGGGAGATGCTTGGATGTTCCGGGCATTTGCTGTACATTTGTAAGAAGCAGTAAACACTGTTATGGGAGAATAGGGAGAGAATGATGAATAAAATTTTATGCTCCACCGGAGCGATTACCGGCCGTTCCAACGGCTACAATTACCGGTTGCTGGAACCGTTGTCCAAGACACTGACCTGTGACGGTTTTGAGTTGATGGTGGACGACGAATGGTATCCGGAAATTGAGAAAGTAAAACGGTATATTAAGAATCTGAACCTGTATATTCCGGTGGTGCATTGCGCCAAGGATATTGGTGAACTGATCAGCAAGGGCAGCGAAGAAGAACTGGCAGCAGCGTATCAAATGTTTGAAACAGATTGCGGCGTGGCAAAGTATCTGGGCGCAACGAAGCTGGTGCTTCACTTGTGGGGCGGACGTGCCTCTGACTCTAACTTTCAGAGCAACATCCGGGCGTATCAGCGTCTGGATGAGGTTGCAACAAGCCACGGCCTTAACTTGTTGATTGAAAACGTGGTCTGCAACGTGGAGCATCCGATGAAGCATCTGCGGGAGCTTCGGGAAATCTATCCGGACATCAGGTTTGTGTTTGATACCAAAATGGCAGCCTTTCACGAGCAGATGGATTTGCTGTATGAGGACGAGTATGACTGGCTCTGGAAAGAGGGGCATATTCTCCATTATCATGTAAATGATTACGGCGGAGGCTACATGGACTGGGCGAACCTGCGGACGCTTCCGATTGGCAAAGGGCATGTGGATTTTGAGAAGTTCTTTTCCTTTGTTAAAAAGACAGGCTATCAGGGTGATTTTACCGTGGAAGCTACGGCTTTTGACAGCACAGGCGCGATTGATGCGGAGATGCTGAACGGGCAGTTTAGGCGGATTCGGGAGCTGATATAGGAAAGTAATGGAAAATAAGCGAGAGAATAGTTATGAAAAAGAATTATACATATGCGATTGTTACAGTTTCGATATGGGCAACCCTGGCTGCAATTTCGAAGATGCTTTTGAATGATATTCCAAATTTGGAAACACTTGCGATAAGCGGTTTCTTTGCCTTTGTGTTTTTACTGATACTGAATGTAAAGAGTGGAATCATTAAAGAAATGAGCAGTTATTCCGTTAAGGATTACTTAATTATGGCAGGACACGGTTTTTTAGGGTTATTTTTGTATTCTGCGCTATATTACTACGGCTTGACACAGCTTACATCACAAGAAGCGTGCATATTGAATTATCTGTGGCCCATCATGCTTGTGATTTTTTCTTCCATCATCTTAAAGGAGAAAATTACTGTAACAAAAGGCATTGCAATGCTTTGTTCCTTTTTAGGCATTATTATTTTGTCAACAGGAAACGGGAACGCAGTAATAGCAAATACTCCTTCCGGAATTGTTAGTTGCATTGTAGCAGCGGCCTGTTATGGTTTGTTTTCTGTATTGAACAAGAAAGCTGACTATAATCAAAATATAGCAATGATGGTTATGTGGTTTGTTGTGGCAGTTTGTTCTTCAATACTTGGTCCTGTGACTGAGGTATGGAAACCAATAGAAGGAGCCCAATGGCTGGGCATGCTTTGGCTTGGAGTAATTGTTGATGCAGTGGCCTATCTGCTATGGGCACTGGCACTGAAGGACGCCGGGAATACCGCTAAAATAGCAAATCTGGCATATCTTACCCCATTTTTGTCTTTGGTGATATCTGCTATTGTTTTAAAGGAGCAGGTCAGCCTGCGTGCAATAATTGCGTTGCTCTTTATTGTAGGCGGTATATTGTTCCAGAACTTTTTTGACCGGCTTAGTGAAAAATAGTGTAAAAATAGTGAAATTTAGTGAAAAAATAGTGAAAGAATAATGGAATTTTTTCGTTGCATGTGGTATACTATTCTTAGGAAAAGAAGAAAGGATGATAGCCATGATAAAGGTTACATTAACCAATGATATATTGAAAAAAATTGCATTAATAGATGAAAACAGGTTTTCACTAAGCACCATAGAACTACCGGTAATGACTACAAACAGATTACGTAAGAATTCTAAAAAAAAGAGTTCCTATGCATCCAATAGAATTGAAGGAAATCCGCTAACGGAGCAACAGGCATCGGAGGCAATTGAACGGGATGAACATAAACATTTTTTGAAACCGGAGCAGGAAATCAGAAATTATTTTCTGGCACTCAATTTGCTGGAGGAAAAACTGAAAAGAAAAGAAGTCTTTTCAAAGGAACTGATTTTGGAAGTACAGGCTTTGGTAGAAAAGGGAGCTTCCAAAGAAAAAATTGGTCTTAGAGGACCGATGCCTCCCGGCATGCTATTTGCTGTATATGATTCGATTAGTGGAAATCCGGATTACATTCCGCCGGAATATTGTGATATACCGGAACTGCTGGACGAATTGGTGGACTACGTAAATACGACGGACGACCATCCGTTAATTATTGCAGCAATTGTTCATTATCAGTTGGTTACGATACATCCTTTTGAAGATGGAAACGGACGAACAGCAAGACTTCTGTCGGGCTATATTTTGGATTTCTACGGATATGGCTTTAACGGACTTGGTTCATTGGAAGAATATTTTGCCTACGACCCAGAGGAGTATTATGCTTCTTTGCAGATGGGCTTGCCTGCTTTGTATTACTCCGGTAGGGAAAATCCGCCGCATCCTGAGATTTGGGTAAATTATTTCCTGCGCATGGTGGCATTGTATTCGAAAAAAGTATGTGAAATATCCAAAGGAGCACAGGCAGACGATTTAGATGGAAGTCTGTCTTATTTGAATACCAAAGAAAAGGAATTCTTAGTATTTCTTTTGAAAAAGAGATTATTGGAGTTTACGCCAATTGAAGTTAGTAAAGTATTGGAGGTAACCAATAAAACTGTGATAAACCGTTGTGCAAAGCTTACTAACAATGGTTTTCTGATACCTAATATTGTAAGTCAGAGGATTCGTTCGTATTCACTGAGTGAGTTTGCGAAGAGGAATGAAAAGCAGATACTTACAAAGATTGGCAGATAAGAGGAAGCTAATATGAAAAAGAAGATTATAAAATTTTTAATAACCGCAAAGAAAAACACTTATGCTGGGAAAGGTGCGGAAACCAATTCCTCCAGAGTAAAATCTCACGATTTGGTTTATTCAGAAAATGATATGATGTATTATGACACCTATCTGGGCGGAGAGAAGTTTGCGGGTGAGGAAGCATTGTGGATTTCGGAAAAACCATATTGGGCAATGAATTATATCGGACGCTTGACAGGAGAGGGCTTTAGTGGTGATTTTTTAAAGGAGGCTTTATTACATGTGCAAGAAGAAATGCCGTTTCGTGGACCTGCGGAGTATGTGAATGGTGCATACAGATATCAATGCACAGTATCCGGTGAGTTTGAATGGTTTCAGGGAAAAGAAGTCATTTTTCTTCATGACAAAGAAATTTATGAATGCTATTTTCACGGTGGGTTAGTGAAATAGAGTTTGATTGACGAAATTCAGGAGGTGCGGCATGACTGCGCCAGCGTTATTGATAATTTATGGAAATTGACCAGCTGCATCAATGACCAGCGGGAAATTACCATTCGTTATTTTAAGATGAACCGTCAGCAGGTAGAACGTCGAATTCAACCGGT
>JAZQJL010000169.1:0-13688 GCA_045541595.1 Lachnospiraceae bacterium
CATTTATGACGACTACGCCCACCATCCAACGGAAATCCGGGCGACCCTGTCCTCCGTAAGATGCGGTCAAAAGCGCACTATTACGGTCTTCCAGCCGCATACTTACACCCGTACCAAGGCTTTACTGGCTGAATTCGCCGAAGCTCTGTCCTTGTCCGATGTGGTTGTACTGGCTAAAATTTACGCAGCAAGAGAAACCGACACCTTAGGAGTGTCCTCTCATACCCTGGCAGACGAAATTTCAAAAAAAGGTAAAGAGGTTTACTGTTTTGATACATTCGACGAAATTGAAAATTTTTTATTACAATTTTGCTCCGAAGGAGATTTGTTAATAACCATGGGGGCGGGAGATGTTGTAAATGTGGGCGAAAACCTGCTTGGCATCTGACTTATCCACAATATCCACAGCTTATTCACATTTTTGTTGAAAACTAAGCTGTGGATTACTTTTTTCAAAAGTAGACATTGGTAGAACCCATAAAATATCGGTTTTACCATATTTCGACACTTTGCAAATTAACATTTCCACATAGTTATCCACATTATCCACAAAATCATTCTACGGAATAGGTACACTTTTCCACCTATTTTCGTTTTTCTGAAAATGTGTTATACTCATTCTCGCGTCAGGTAATTGACGCTCTTTGTGTCTTGAACGGCACACTTTTTATGAATGGGAGCAAAAACATGAACACAATTTCACTCAATACCGAACGTAAATTCAGTGCCACCGTGGTGCCAAATTTATTCATCGACCGTTATATGCCGTCCGCCAACGGTTCTTACGTTAAGGTTTATTTATATTTACTACGCTGTCTTTCCGGTGCGGCCAAGCCTTTTACTCTCTCCACTGCGGCAGATGCCCTGGATGAAACGGAAAAAGACATTATCCGTGCCCTTTCTTACTGGGAAAAGAACAATGTCGTTTCCCTTGTAAAAGAAGAGGACAGCCTTACCGGCATCACCCTGCTTGATTTAAACGTGGATCCTATCCTTCCGCAAAGCTGTGAGCTTCCGGGAGGCACCGTAATTTCCATTGAAAAATACCGTCAGGAAAAACGTCCGGATGCCGCTACAGAAGATCCGTACAAGCGTCCGTATTATACGGAGGAGCAGTTAGACCATCTCCGTCAGGAGGGCGACATGTCCATGACCCTCAATGCCATTGAGGTATATTTGGGGCGTCTCCTCACTCCTCAGGATCTGGGTCTTGTCGCATTTCTCTCTGACAAGCTCCGTTTCTCCGACGATTTAATTTTACATTTATATGAATATTGTGTGGGCAAAAACAAAAAGAAATGGGAGTACATAGAAAAAGTAGCCATCTCCTGGCATCAGGAGGGTATTGATACCGTAGCAAAGGCGCAGGAATACAGCCTGATGTATGATACCTGCTTCAACGTGGTCAACAAAGTATTTTCCCTTGGCCGTATGCCAATCGGTCCGGAACGGGATTTCATCCGCAAGTGGAGCTCCTGGAAGCTTCGTCCCGAATTATTGGAAGAAGCCTGTAACCGCACTATTATGAATATCAACAAACCGGACTTTAAGTACACCGACCGTATTTTAGAAAGCTGGCACAAAGCAGGCGTTACCACCTTGGCCGAGGTAAAGGCGCTGGACACTACCCACGCTTTAATGAACCCACGTCAAAATGCGGCAGATGCTCCTGCCCGTCCGGCAGCACCAATGACCAAGTCTGCCGGTAGCTATAACAGCTATCCGCAGCGTCAGTATTCCAGTCAGGAATTATCCAATTTAGAAGAGAAATTGTTAAAGCAGATGTAAGACGGAGGTAGCTTCATGTCTTTAAAAACTTATCAGTACAATGCAATTATGCGTGTTTACGATGAGCGCAGAGCCGCATCCCGCGCATTGCTTGCTGAGCGCCAACAGGAAGTTGAACAAAACCTTCCGGCTTATGCTTCCCTGCACCGGCAGATTATAGAAAACTCCATGAATTTTGCCAGAACTTCTCTGTTCTCGTCTCCGGATGGCGGAGCAGAAGAACTGCGCCGGCAAAATGACGAATTATCCAAAAAGAAAGAAGCCATCCTTTTGGCAGGCGGCTATCCGGCCGACTATCTTTCCCCGGTTTATGTCTGCCCGGACTGTCAGGACACCGGCATGATTGGAGAAGAGCGCTGTCACTGTTTCAAACAGGCAGTTGTGGATTTGTTGTACGCCCAGTCCAACATTGCATCCATTATAAAAGAAGAGAATTTCGATACCTTCTCTTTCGATTATTACAATGACACGGTAACCGATCCAAAAACCAAACTTACCCCGCGGCAAAACATCCGGCGCATTTATGATGTCTGTCAATCCTTTGTCCGCAATTTCGATACCGAATTTAACAATCTCTTATTTTATGGCAATTCCGGTCTGGGAAAAACTTTCCTGTCCCATTGTATTGCCAAAGAATTGTTAGGCACAGCCCATACCGTTCTGTATCTTACTGCCTATGAGCTGTTTGATATTTTAGGCAAAGCCATGTACGATGAAGATGAGGGGTTGTCCGCCTCCGGGGAACATATCCTAGACTGTGACCTCCTCATTATCGATGACTTAGGTACCGAGCTTGCCACCGCCTTTACCATGTCCCGTTTAAGCCTTTGTATTAACGAACGGTTCATCAACCGCCGTTCCACTATCATCTCCACAAATTTCGGCGTGCAGGAACTGGCAGACCACTACGGAGAAAGAAATTTCTCCCGCATTTTCAGCAGCTACACGCCTCTTCGCTTTTTCGGTGAAGATATCCGTTTAAAGAAAAAGGTAGAATCTGCCTAAAAAATTTCGTTTTCTTTCGGCATTTCGGTAAAACTGCCGAAACTTCTTTCCCCGCCTTGACAAATAATCGGTTCAAGGATATGATAAACACGGCTGTAACGCCGTTTTTATACACAAATCAAAAGTATAATGGAGGATAACACCATGCCACAGCAGGAAGACTACTTAGCAACCATTCCGGTAGGTAAACTCGGAATCATTGCTCTGGAAAGCTCTAAGGGAATCGCTCAAAGGGTTGATGAATATATCGTTGACTGGAGAGAAGCCCGCAATCACGAGCATACAGAAACAATCCATTTCAACGAATACAAAAAGGATTCCTACTTAGTCACCGCCACTTGCCCTCGTTTCGGTACCGGTGAAGCCAAAGGTATGATTCGCCAGTCCGTCCGCGGTGACGACTTATACATTCTGGTAGACGTGACCAATTACAGCATGACATATACCGTTTGCGGTCATGAAAATCATATGTCTCCGGACGACCACTTTGCAGATTTAAAGAGAATTATCGCTGCGGTAAACGGTAAGGCACGCCGTATTACTGTTATCATGCCATTCTTATATGAAAGCAGACAGCACAAGAGAAGCGCAAGAGAGTCTTTAGACTGTGCCCTTGCTCTGCAGGAATTAGTTAACATGGGAGTAGACAGCATCATTACCTTCGATGCCCATGACCCACGTGTGCAGAATGCAATTCCGCTTAAAACTTTTGAGAACGTGCTTCCAACTTACCAGTTCATCAAGGCACTGCTTCGCAATGTTCCTGATCTTACCATGGACTCCGATCATATGATGGTTATCAGCCCGGATGAGGGTGCCATGGGACGTGCCGTATACTTCGGTAACGTTATGGGCGCCGATGTCGGTATGTTCTACAAGAGACGTGACTATACCACCATCGTAAACGGCCGTAACCCGATTGTTGCCCACGAATTTCTGGGTAGTGATGTGGAAGGCAAGGATGTTATCATTATCGATGATATGATTTCCTCCGGAGAAAGCATGCTGGATACCGCAAAAGAATTAAAGAAGCGTAAAGCAAAGAGAATTTTCATTTGCTCCACCTTTGGTTTGTTTACCAATGGTTTTGCAAAGTTTGATGCCGCTTATGAAGAAGGACTCATCGACCGCGTTATCACAACCAACCTGATTTATCAGTCGGAAGAAATGCTGTCCAAGCCTTACTACATCAGCGCTGATATGAGCAAGTACATTGCACTTCTCATCGACACATTAAATCACGATGGTTCCATCAGCGGACTGTTAAATCCAACCGACCGCATCCGTGCTTGTATCGAAAAGTACAATAACCATCAGCCTATTTAAAAGCAAAAAAATTACAGCAGGTGTATCACTACACCTGCTGTTGTTATTTTATAGGAAAGTTCCTTCCTATAAAGTAGCAATGCTCCGCAAGGATGCACACTCGCGCGAAGAGGTAGTTAGTCGCAAGCGACTGTGCTCGGCGCGAGAGTTCCGTTAACACGGAACTCTTTGTTCTATTATTGCGGATCTTCTGTCGGATCTTCCTCGTCTCCCCAGGAGATACTTGGCGGCGGAGTAACGCGATACTCCTGGGCCGAGCTTCCCTCTTCTCCTTCCGGGGCAGGCGTTGGGGTTGGTTCCGGAGTAGGGGTCGGAATCGGCGACGGAGTGATAGAAACGTCCGGCGCAAAATAAGTACCCTCTACCGGCGTATACGGTTCAAAATCAATCACCGGCAGACCTTCGTGAATCGTGTCCATGTAGCTCTTCCAGATGGACAAAGGATAGGAGCTTCCGGACATATCTTCAATTGCTTTCGGAAAATCGAATCCCACCCAGACACTGGTGGTATAGTAGGCGGTATAGCCGATAAACCATCCGTCCTTTTTATCATTTGTTGTTCCTGTTTTTCCCGCTGCGATGGCAGTTTCCAGATTCATCTTTCTGGCAGTTCCTACCGTCATGACGCCCTTTAGCACATCTGTCATGGTGCGGGCCGCATTCTTTTCATAAATCCGTTCTTCCGTAATAGCATCCCCCACTATTTCCGTTCCGTCGATGTCCGTAATTCGGATAATGCAGGTAGGATTGCGGTATAAACCGTCATTTTCTAATGCGGCAAAGGCACTGGCCATTTCTAATGCGCTGACGCCATAGGTCAGGCCGCCCAAAGACGCTGCCGGCACGTAGTCCGTATCCACAATCCGGCGGAATTTCATATTATGTAAATAAGACAGTCCCACTTCCGGGGTCAATTCGGAAAACAGTTTCCAGGCCACCGTGTTCTTGGATTGTTCCACTGCTACCCGGGCTGTGATTTCTCCATGATAGGAACCTGCATTTTTCGGTCCGCCTTCAAACTGTGCATCCAGCACAATGGAATCCGGGGTCAGGCCACGTTCAAACCATGGCGTATAAATAATCAAGGGTTTAATGGAACTACCCGGCTGGCGGAAACTCTGGTATGCCCGGTTTAAGGTATATCCGGCATATTCCTGCTCTCTGCCGCCTACAATGGCAACCACATAGCCGGTTTCATTATCAATACACACAGCCGATGCCTGAAACTCGTAAACACCCTCTTCATTCACATCCGTATATGCTGCGGTTCCTTCATTCACTGCCTGTTGGAGTAATTCCTGTTTTTCCAAATCAATGGAAGTATACACCCGGTAACCACCGGTATACAGCTTCTGCTGCCAAAAATTGTAGCTGGTTGTATATCGTTCTTCGTACGCTTCCCGGTCTACATTTCCGGAAAATTTTGTGCGGAACACAAAGCCGTCCTGCTCCATCAGGGCACGGATGGCGCAGTAATGCACATAGGTTTCCACATAATTATGACGGCTGACGCTGTTTTGTCCCAGCACGATTTCTTCTGCCACCGCTTCATCGTATTGTTCCAACGTAATCTTTTCGTCGTTGAGCATCTGCAGGAGCATTCTGTCCCGGCGCTCCAATGTTTTTTCCATCCGAAGCAACGGATCGTAAAGGCTTGGGTTATTCGGAATGGCACAGATAAATATAGTTTCGGAAAGGCTCAAATCCATAACGCTTCGTCCGAAATAGCCGTAGGCGGCCGCCTGAATACCATAGTAACCGTTGCCGAAATATATGTTGTTTAAATAAAATTCCAGAATTTCGTTTTTGGAATATATGTCTTCCAGCTCCCATGCCAGAAAAACTTCCACCAGTTTACGCTCATAGGACACTTCGTTTGTCAGATAAATATTCCGGGCCAACTGCTGGGTGATGGTACTACCTCCCTGAGTAATTTCGCCCTCATTTTTTATCAAATAATACAGTGCCCGGACATTGGCCAAAAAGTCGACGCCTTCATGAGCATAGAACTTTTTGTCCTCCGTTACAAGCATAACATCCACCGCCCATCTCGGCAGTTCATTATACTTCAGATAATAGCTGGCCTTTTCCGAACGGAGGGTGGAAATTTTTTCTCCGTTACTGTCATATATAATACTGGTCAGGGCAGATTTAAAATCCGCCGGGCTGGATTGCTCCGCAATACGTTCTGCCTTGGCACGCAAAGCAAGAATCGGCTTTGCATACTCATGGTAGAACCATATACCCACCACTAAAACTGCCAAAAGGGCAATAATAATCAGCACTTTCACTGTACCCCATATAAACTTTCCCAATGCTCTAAAAAACTTTTTCATAGGTAATTCCCATCCTCTTTGCTGCCGCTTCTTCTCTTCCGGTGCTGCTCAGTAAAAGAATCTGCCGTCCGCACTTTTTCAGTGCCAGGATTGCTGATTCCAGACGCTGGTCATCAAAGGCAGCAAAACTATCATCTAAAACCATTGTATTTTTCTTCTCCGGATCGAACACATCCGCCACCGCAAAACGAAGGGCAAGATAGAACTGTTCTCCGGTGCCGAAACTGACCTCTGAGATTTCCAGATTTCGATCTTTTGTCACTGCTTTTAAGTTCAGGGACTCGTCCGCCGTCAGAGTCTCATACGAGTAATCCGTAAAGGCTTTTGCATACTCGGAAAGGGCAAGGGCAAACTTTGCGCCAAATTCCTCGTAAAGTTCCGCGGAAAGCTTTTCTAATGTGTCTGCCGCCAGGGAAACTGCCTCCGCTTCCCTTAACAGAGTCTGTTGCTGCCGCTTTAACTCCTGGTAGCGCTCTTCGGTTACTTCACAGTTTTTTAACTGTTCCTCCGTCTGCTCCATGCGAAGTTTTTCCTGTTCTATTTCCGGAAGTAATCTTGTCAGTTCCGTATAATACTCTTCCAACTGCTTATTTTTAACCAATAGTTGCTGTTCCAGTTCTTCCTTCCTCTTTCCGGCCAAGTTTCCGCGTTTTATCAGCGGAAGACCGAATGCCGTGCCGCAAATCAGGGCGAATGCTGCAAATATCCGACATACAAATTTCATCTGCCACAATGGTAAAAAGAAGGAAATGCCTCCCAGACCTGCCGCCAGCATACAAAGCAGAGTCAGCAACCATTCACCCAAAAACTTTTTCCGTTCCTCTTTTTCCGCCTGCTTTCTCTCTAAATTTACTTGTTCCAGCAAACCCTTTTTTACTTTAATAGCGCCTTCCAGCTCTTTCTGTCTGCGCAGATTCGTCTCCATCGTGTGCCGCATCCGGTCCATTTGCTCTTCTAAGCTATCTTTACTTAAAAGCACCTCCAGGCAATCCGAAAGTTCCCGCTCCGGCATCTGCTTAACAAGCTCTTTTTTCCGTGCCGAAAGCCAGCCAAGGCTTTTTTGCAGATTCAGCCCTGCACCTCCGCTGTAGGCAAGATTTGCCAAGTAGTCCTTTAATTCCGTGCCCAAAAGCTCTTCCGTGGCGCAGGAATTTCCTACCCAGAACGTATTGGTATATATCGCTTCGGATTTTACTCCCGCGTCCTTTAAAAAAGTCGTAACGTCTGATATTTCCTGCCCTGAGGAAAGATCCGTTAATGTAACTTCCTTTTCCGTCGTAAGGAAATTGCGGAACAAACGGTAGCTTTTTCCCTTTGACTCGAATTCCAGAATCCCCTGAAACCTACCGTTCTCCCAAGGCTTATACCGGGTGTAATCGTCTTTTCTGGCCCTGATTCCCCTCTCCCTCTCCAGACCGTAAATCATACTGCGGATAAACCGCCGCAGCGTGGTCTTGCCGCTTTCGTTGGCACCGGTGGCAATATTCAGGCCCTCCGCCAAGGTAAACTCCTGCTGATGAAATTTTCCAAAGTCCGACAGAACCAGACGTTTTATTCTCATGCCTTTTCTCCAAGTCTTATTTTTTCTCATCCCGGAATAACAGGGCCTGCAAACCATATTGCAATGCCAGGGTTCCGAGTTCCCGGTCTTCTACCGTATCCATCCGTTCAATAAAACGGCCCACTAAAGTATCCTGCTGTTCCTCCCGCAGTTTATCCACGTTAACATCCGGAACGGTTTCGTCCTTCAGCTCTATTACATGGGCTCCCCGCTTGTTTAAAACGGCAGTTATGGACTCACAATCCCAAAGGATTTCTCCTGCTCTCTTTCCGGTCAAGGTTACCATGTACATATTCATCAGTCCGTGCTCTCTCATTTTACCAAACAGTTCACTGCAAAGGGAAAGCTCCGTCGACTCTGCTGTTGTTTCAAACTGCAACAAAATATACTCCCGCCGGGCATGGGGAACAAATTCCCAATGTATTTCGGAAGGATTTGCTCCTTCCTTTTTTATTTCTCCGATAATGTAGCCCTTTGCACCGGTTTCTCCCCGGTTTAAAGGTTCCAGACTTCCGCTGTAGGCCATTCTTTCACTGATATCCATACGGTTGTGAAGATGTCCCAGGGCTATATAGTCAAAGCCCGCCTCTTCCACCACACTGCGGTGTATCGGCACACTGCCATCGTTACACAATACATTTCCGTGAGCAAGCAGAATGTTGATATGTTCCGGATGATTTGTGCAAATCACATCATACCTGGCCTCGGAAATCTGCTTTGTTTCATAGCTCAGTCCAAACACCTCTGTGTTTAGCTCCGGAAGATACACACTGTCTGACCGGCTGTCCATCAAAAAAGTGACGTTCTCCGGAAAAGTGATATCATAATAATGGGAAGACGGCAGAAGGCAGTCATGATTTCCGGCACACATAACTACACGGGTGTGGCTTAGACTGCGAAACAAATAGTCTGCTTCCTTCACTTCCCGAAGCAGCGGTTGTCCGTGAAATAAGTCTCCCGGAAGCAGCAGCAAATCTATTTTTTCCCGTTCACATAATTCAATGATATCCCGAAAGGCCTCCCACAGCTCGCTCCGGCGCAGCACTCCCAACTCGGTACCGCTCTCCGGTTCTGCTCCAAGATGCACATCTCCTGCATGCAAAAATCTCATTTTTTCCTCCCGTACGTTTCATACGCACTTGTCATGTTCTATCCATATCTTAATTCATTCCGGGGGTAAAGTAAACATATTTTCGACAAATCCTAAGGATTTTCCTTGCCAAATATCGAAAACTATATTATTATGGAATATAGGTATAAAGTCACAAATTTTTGTTCATAACGAATTATTATACAGGAGGAAACTTCTTTATGCTTCCAGTTAACATAGCACTTCAACAGGTGCGTCAGGGAATGATTACCGCCGACGATGTACTCAGTCCGTCCGGACAGTTAATTATCCCTAAAAATACAACACTCAATCCAAGACTAATTTCCAGACTGAAGTTGTATAACGTAAAAAAGGTCTGCGTTATCATTACGGAAGATGTTGCCCGGGAGCTCAATGAGTTTGCAGAAAAGCATAAACCTCTCAATCCGGAAAAAACAACCCAGGAATTTAAAACCTTTAACCGTACTTATCAGGACATGGCAAACGACTTAGAAGCGGCATTTAAGGTAATTATAGAGCATCCGAATGACAGCTACGATCCGGCCCCGATTATCGACCAGATTCAGGAGCTTGCAAAAACCGTAAAAAATACCATGCATTTAATGAATACGCTGCAGCTTTTGCGTGAATATGACGACACTATGTACATTCACTCCTTAAGCGTTGCATTAATTGCCCATACCATAGCGTCCCAGCAGAATTTCCCGGAGGATGTCCTGCGCAGTCTTATTTTCGCCTGTGCCTTCCACGATATCGGTAAAGTTAAAATTCCTGCCGAAATTCTCTACAAGCCGGGACGGTTAACCGACGAAGAATACGCAACCGTAAAACAGCATGCGCAAACCGGGTATGATATTTTAAACAAGGCACGCTTTCCGGAAGAAATCCAGTTGGCTGCCCTGTTGCATCACGAGCGTTGTGACGGCTCCGGATATCCATCTGCCTTTACTGCAGAAAAGATACCTCTGCTGGCAAAAATCATCGCCATTGCCGATGTTTACGATGCCATGACGGCCCGCCGGTCTTACCGTAAGGAAATTTGTTCCTTCGATGTTATTGCCGAGTTCGAAAACAGCGGTTACCAGAAATACGATACGTCTCTGTTGCTTCCGTTCTTAACCAGCATTGCCCAGTCCCACATCAACCATCAGGTGCGGCTGTCCAACTCCCTGGTTGGTACCATCGTAATGATTAATCAGCACAAGCTTTCCAAGCCGGTGGTCAACATCGACGGAACCTTCATTGATTTATCGAAAGAAAAGGATTTAACGATTCTTTCATTGCTTTAAAAAAAAGGTGTTACAGCAGTCTTTCTGCTATAACACCTTTCTCTATTACCCACTTAAACGCACAGCAGCGGTGAAGTCTGATTATCATCCTCCGGTAATGTTTCCCGATTCATTAAATCATCCAAAATTTCCAACAGATGCACCGGATACACCTGATATTTTGCCAAAATATTTGTTAACTGACGCACCAGGTTAAAATCGCAGGAAACACAAGCCACGTTCTCCTCATCCATCAGTCTGCCGCGTCGGTCACATAATGCACACTTGATTCCGTATTCATACAGTTCGGCCTCCTCATAGGCCTTGTTCAAATGCTTGGATACCGTGTAGTATAAAATGTGCTGTTCATTTACAGCGTGAATCATTAGTGATGCATCTTTTTTCATAAATTTCCTCCCATATGCTTTTGGCAATTATTGACATGTAAGGTTTTTACATGATATTATGTAAGGGTAGCCCGCTTACGGACAGCTGATTTTAAGGGAACCTGCCGTCCATAAGCTTCACCCCTGTCCCATGAATTAAGGACAGTGTTATAATAGCACTTCCAAAGCAAGGAGAAAAGATTTTGAAAAACCAAATGCCAAAAAATTCCGAAGAAAAAATGGTGGAAAAATCCACCAAATATATAGATACCTTTCGGAAAAATATCGATATGTTGATGGCAGAACACGACTACACCATCAAAGAAACTGCAGAAATTGCAGATATTTCCTACGATACTTTAAAAACCTTTCTCTATGACAAAGAAGCAAAAGACTGCAGACTTTCTACCGCGGTCAAACTGGCAAGAGCCTTCAACATCAGTATTGATGAGTTGGTAGGTGCAGGCACATTCAAACCACAGGGCCTGGAGGGCATAAAGATTTACCGCTCCCTGCCTGCCGGTGCACGTCATTTTCTGGACTGGCATGTACGGAACCAGAAATTTATTCACGAAAAGCACGGCGTTAAAAAGATAGTCAATGTTATGTTACCATTATGTGCAAACAACGGAAACATGAAAATGACTAATGACTACGAGATTTTGGATATCAGCCATCTGGGCGATGAATTAACCTACAAAATCTTCCTTGGTATTAAAATTCCGTGTTTACATTATCTGCCTCACTATACCGAAGGTGACGTACTCCTCATTGCCAATGACCGCAACGCCATGAAGGGCGAAAACACCGTTATTATGTTTAACGACAATGTGGTCATCACTAACCGCATCATAGAAAACGGCGAAGAAAAATACTACGGGCTGCGGGATGGCAAGCTCCGTCCTACAGATTTAAGCCAGGTACAGGTTTTGGGCTATGTTGCCAAAATCATCCGGGCCTAAAAAGACAGAAAAAAAGCTGAGAGTATGAAATGAATTCATACTCCCGGCTTTTTTATATTCTAGCATCCATATTCTTTTCTATATTCCTCAATTCCGCCCCATTTGGTGTCTTTCTCAGACAAAATCAAGTCTGCTTCCGTCATTCCTTCCGGCATTGGCCAGGCGACACCGATGGCCGGATCCTTCCAAAGTAATCCGCCTTCGTCATTCGGATGATAAAAATCTGTTACCTTGTAGCAGAATTCAGCAAACTCGGATAACACGATAAAACCGTGGGCAAAGCCTTTCGGAATAAAAAACTGCTTTTTATTTTCTGCCGAAAGAACCACGCCAAACCATTTACCGAAGGTTTCGGAGCCCTCTCTTAAATCCACGGCCACATCAAACACTTCGCCGTTTATGACACGAACCAGCTTATCCTGGGGATAGTTGATTTGGAAATGAAGCCCCCGCAGTACACCTTTTTTTGATGCGGACTGGTTATCCTGCACAAATTGGCAGTCGATTCCCGCTGCCGCAAAATCATTGTAATTGTAGGTTTCCACAAAGTATCCACGCTCATCACCGAACACTGTCGGTTCAATCACCTTCAGGCCTTTGATGCCGTTACAATTCTCTGTTACTGTAATTTTTCCCATGATATCCTCCCGGAAGCCTTTCGCGGCTTCGTTTGCATTTTAATACTCTATTTCCTTCAGATAGCGGCTAAGCGCATCCTGCCAGGTTGGCAGAAGCATAAATCCGTTTTCCGTCAGCTTACTCTTGTCCAAACGGCTGTTAAAAGGTCTGGCCGCTTTGGAAAGACCATACTCCTTTGTGGTTACCGGCACAACCGTTGTGGCATAGCCTGCCTGCTTAAAAATTTCACAGGTAAAATCATACCAGGAAATATATCCGCCTTCATTTGTTGCATGATAATAACCATAGTTCTCGCTCTCTGCCATATCTGCCAGAAGTCTTGCCAGGTCAAAGGTGTAGGTAGGCGTTCCTATCTGATCGCATACTACCCGGACGGTATCATACTTTTTGCCCACGTTCAGCATTGTCTTAATAAAGTTCTTACCGTTTACACCAAATACCCAGGCAATGCGGACGATAAAATATTTCTGAAGCAGTTCGCTGACTGCCAGCTCGCCTTCCAGCTTCGTCTGACCATATACATTTAGCGGCTGATACGCTTTGCAGTCCGGCTGCCAGGGCATTTCCCCCTGACCGTCAAACACATAGTCCGTGCTGATATAAATCATCTTGCAGTCCAGCTTTTTGCAAACCGTAGCGATATTTCTTGTACCGCCTGCATTAATGGCACGGACTTTCTCTTGTTTATCCTCATCCTCTGCCAAATCCACCGCCGTCCATGCCGCGCAATGGATTACCGCATCCGGTTGTACCCGGGTGAGCACTTCTTCCACTGCCAACGCATCAGTGATATCCAATAGAACCACTTCATCTGCATTGCATTCTTCCGGTTCCGCCACATCACTGCCCACCACGCTGTGGCCCCGTTTTTTTAATTCATTTACCGCATCGTAGCCCAGCTGTCCGGCTACGCCTGTTACAAATACTTTCATACAAACTCCTTAGCGGTTTCCGTACATTTTCTCATAATAGTTCTGATACTCACCGGAAATAATGGTCTCCCACCACTCCTTGTTGTCCAGATACCACTGAATTGTCTTCTTGATGCCATCTGCAAATTTTGTCTCCGGCAGCCAGCCCAGTTCATTGTGAATCTTGGTCGGGTCAATGGCATAACGCATATCATGTCCCTTACGGTCTGTAACATATGTAATCAGGCTCTCCGGCTTACCAAGTTCCTTACAAATCAGCTTTACAATATCAATGTTTCTCATTTCGTTATGGCCGCCGATATTATATACTTCGCCTACTTTGCCGTTATGGATAATTAAGTCTATGGCCTTACAGTGGTCTTCTACATACAGCC
>JAZQJL010000170.1:0-3071 GCA_045541595.1 Lachnospiraceae bacterium
GTGCTGCACGGTCAAAGTCACATACACGAATGGTAAGAGGCTTTACGCCGCCCTTAAAGTAAGGTCCTACCGGAGTTGTTAATACACGGAACTGATATTCCTCCGCAGGCTTTACGCCGATAACGGGGTTGCTTCCGAACATATAGGGACGAACATACAGTGTTGCTCCGCTTCCGAAAGGAGGAACATACGCTTCGTTTGCCTTAATGGTCTTAAGTACTGCCTCAACAAATTTATCCTGAGGAAATACAGGCATTTCCAGACGTGCTGCACTCTGCGCCATTCTCTCTGCATTTAAGTCAGGGCGGAATGTAACAATTCTGCCGTCTTCGGTTGTATAAGCCTTCATTCCTTCAAAAACAGTCTGCGCATACTGTAATACACCTGCACACTCGTTAATGACGACATTGGCATCCTCTGTAAGCATGCCGTCATCCCAGGCGCCATTCTTGTAATTGGATACGAATCGGTAATCTGTTTGCATATAGCCAAATCCGAGATTAGCCCAATCAATGTTTTTCTTTTCCATAGTTTTGCGCTCCTTATGTATTTTTCTTTTAGAATAAAAATTTTCCTTTCTATTATTAACCTTTTTTATCAAAAAGTCAATAGCCTGTCTTTACAGACAGGCTATTTTCAACTTTCTAAACGGTTTATTAATATTTACGTTTTCTTGCTGTTCTTATTTCCTTGTTGCTTCTTGACCGTATCTCTATTTGTTATTTTTTCTCATATTTAAGGAAATGATAAGTTAAATCGAAATAAACCTGCTCATCACTATCCGCCGTAATCTTCCACTCCGGCATTTCATCCAGATTCGGGAAATAAGCATCTGCTTCATAGGCATGATCAATTTTAGTCACATGCGCTACATTGCAGTACGGAAGCAACTGCTTATAAATACTGTCTCCGCCGATGATATAAATATCCTCATCATTGTATTTCTTCAGTTCCTCCAGCAATTCATCCACACTATGCACCACAATGGCATCCTTCACCTTATAGTTCGGATTGGTTGACATAATAATGTTAGTTCTGTTCTTAAGCGGAAGCCCCTGCGGAAAGGTTTCCAAAGTCTTTCTCCCCAGAACCACTACCTTTCCGGTGGTTTCTTCTCGGAAGAATTTGTGATCCGCCGGAATTCTTACCAACAACTCATTTTTATTTCCAATGGCCCAGTTTTCATCTACTGCTACAATTACATTCATGTTTCCTTTTCTCCTTAGACTCCTTAAACTCGAAATTACATCTGCTACGCAGATGGCAACTTCGTTGCCCTCTCAGATTGCAATCGGTATATTTAAAATCTGCTCACCAGTGACGTAGTTTTCCACCTTCACATCATTTCTGGTAAACTGATAAAAATCTTTAATTTCCGGATTCAGCCAGAATGTCGGTGCATCATAACAGGGTCTTTGAATCAGTTCCTCAATAATCGGCACATGTCTGTCATAAATATGGGCATCCGCAATCACATGTACCAACTCTCCCACCTTCATATCACACACCTGGGCAAGCATATGTACAAGTACCGCATACTGTGCTACATTCCAGTTATTTGCCGCAAGCACGTCCTGGGAACGCTGGTTTAAAACCGCATTTAAAGTCAGCTTATCCTCTCCCTTTTTCTGGGTCACGTTAAAGGTCATGCTGTAAGCACAGGGGTACAGGTTCATCTCATGCAAATCCTGATGTACATAAATATTAGTCATGATTCTGCGGCTGAAAGGATTGTTCTTCAGGTCATAAATTACCCTGTCTACCTGATCCATCATACCTTCTTTATACTGATGCTTTACACCAAGCTGATATCCGTAAGCCTTACCGATGGAACCGTCGGGGTCTGCCCACTCATCCCAGATATGGCTGTGCAGGTCATTGATATTGTTGGACTTCTGCTGCCAGATCCAGAGTATTTCATCGGTAGCACTTTTAAGTGCCGTTCTTCTGAGCGTCAGAAGCGGAAACTCTTTGGATAAGTCATAACGGTTTACCACACCAAATTTTTTAATGGTGTACGCCGGGGTTCCGTCCTCCCATTTGGGTCTTACTTTTTCCCCCTCTGTACTGGTTCCGTTTGTAAGAATATCTTTACACATATCGATAAAGATTTTATCTGCCATGCTCATAGTATTTCTATTCCTTTCTTGCATTTGGAAGAATGCCACAAGTGACATTCTTCATACATGAAACTTAGTAATTCTTGACGGCGTATTATGCCGTCCCAGAATTACTTTTCATGTTTTAGTCCCATTTATCACACAGGGAATTAATCTGGTCTGCAAACTTCGCCAAATCTTTATTTGCACCGCCCTCATTTTTGCGGATAACCGCAAGCAGTCTCTGTCCTGCCGCAAGCAGTCTGTTGTATACATCAGAGACAACTTTGGCTTTCTTCTTAACAGGAATCGGAAGTGCTTCGTATTCAAGTTTTCCTGTAATCAGATTAAATTCCGTTCCGCTGTAAGGCGCATAGGCTTTGATACCATGCTCTACCTGCAGACACTCCGCAAAGGACTTACACACATTATCCTCTCCGTGTACCACAAATACCTTGCGTGGCTTTTCTTCAAAACCTTCCACCCATTCTATCAAACCATTCTTGTCTGCATGGCCGGAAAGTCCCGACAAAGTTCTGATAGAAGCACGCACTTCAATAGGCTCACCGAACAGCTTCACCTCATCAACGCCTTCCACCAGAATCCGGCCCAAAGTACCTACCGACTGATATCCCACAAACAGTACGGTACACTCCTGTCTCCACAGATTATGTTTCAAATGATGTCTGATTCGTCCCGCATCACACATACCTGATGCCGAAATAATTACTTTCGGTGTATTCTCAAAATTAATTGCCTTGGATTCATCGCTGGTAATGGAAAGCCTCAGTCCCGGAAACGAAATAGGATTAATTCCCTTTCTCACCAGTTCCATAGCTTCCTCATCAAAACAGCCGATTTCATTTTTGTGGAAAATGCCGGTTGCTTCCACAGCAAGGGGGCTATCCACATATACAGGGAAATCTGCATGTCTCTTTATCAGCTTATCTTCTTTTATTTTTCGGATAAAAT
>JAZQJL010000171.1:0-14595 GCA_045541595.1 Lachnospiraceae bacterium
GGCTACGATCCGACTTGTTGACCGCCGGATAGCTTACCGCCGTGTTCTCCCACTCTGGTATTTAAGCCCTGCGGCAGGGAACGCACAAAGCTCTCTAAGTTAGCTGCCCGGATGGCATCCCACAATTTTTCATCCGAAATATCCTTTAAACCATAGGTAATGTTGTCCCGTATCGTACCGGAGAACAAAATGGAGTTTTGCGGCACCACCGCAAGGAAATTGCGGTAACTTCGAAGGTTCAGCTCATCCATGTCCTTCCCATCCAGAAATACCATACCGGTATCCGGCTTGTAAAAGCCTATGACCATATTGATCAGTGTGGTTTTTCCCGCACCGGATTCGCCAACCAAAGCTATAGTTTCTCCCGGATGAACCTTCAGATTAAAGCCATTCAGCACCGTCTTCTCTTTGTCATAAGAAAATGCCACATCGACAAAAGTAAATTCTCCCTTTACTTCAGAAACCTTTTCTTTTCTTTCATTTTCTTCCACATCATGTGCAAGAAGCACCTCTCCCACACTGGTAATACACTCTGTTCCTTTGGAAATGGTCGGAAGCAGTGTAATCAGGTTAGAAACCTGATTAACAATGGTAGCAAAGTACGTCTGATAAAGTGCAATATCTCCGACGCTTATTTCACCTTGATATGCCATATAACCCGTAAATCCGAGACACAATGCCTGAAACGACTGAAACACGCACCAGCCCACGGCACCAAAGTTGGCCTGAACGATATCCAGACGATACCCTTTTTCAGCCACTTCGTTTAGCTGATGCTCCATCTTCTTTATTTCCTGCTCCTCCAGGGCATGGGCACGGGTTACCGGAATCAGTTCCACCATTTCCATGACTCTGGCAGAGGTTTCTTCCATTTCTTTTCGGAACTCTGTATTTCTCAGTTTTATTTTTTTGCGGAATGCTACCATGGTAAGGGCTGCTATCGGTACCGTCAAAAGGAAAAACAGAAAGACTATTTTGCTTTTTGTTATGGTAACGACGAAGGATACCCCTAGATTCAGGGAAATATTCATGAGGCTGACAAATACCTGGGTAGACAGGGTTTCAATCGCCTCCACATCCCGCATGATTTTGGACTGCAGTCGTCCGGATTGGGTCTCCTTATGAAAGGATATGGACAACAATTGCAGTTTTCTGACCAAAGCTCCGCGAAGTCCTGCCTCTACACTTCTGGTGGCCGTACTTCGAAGCTTTGTATAAAAATAGTTGAACGGAAAATTTAACAGCACCAGTGCAATCAATACTGCTGTATTTACGGCAATTTTCTGAGCTACCTGCTCGCCACCCTTCGTTGCCAGGTTAATAATATTTGCCAGAATAATCGGAGACATCCACACCGGACTGTGTTTAATCAAAAAGCAAAGCCCCGCCAGCAAGAACTTATAATAATGGCCTTTGAACAAGCCCAGCAACACCCGAATCGGCTGTTGCCTGTGTTTCATATAAACATCAATAAAACGGTCCTCCACTGCGGAAAATTCTTCCACGGAGCTGACATTGGATTCCTCCGTCACTTTTCTTTTGCTACTCATTATGCTTCTCCTTTATCTTCTGCTCTCAACCCCGCCGGATATCTTTCTCATCAATTTCGCACCAATTTTGATTACCGACGTTCAGTGCTTTTTAAGATGGCTCCGGGTGGTACATTTGGGTAAACAAAATTATCAAAAAATTTCTGTTACTTCGACGCCAAGTTATTGTAAAACACCAAAAAGCAGACATACGTACTCATCCCGAATGTACAAATCCGGCAAGCCCTCAAAAAAGCAGCTGAGTCGTAAGAGAAATCGGTGCGAAATAAATATAAAATTAGGGCTGGCATCCGGCTTGATATTAAATCAAGTGGGATGTCAGCCCAAGTATATCACATTCTGAAGTTCGGAGCAAGACTTACTCTTTTACCGCACCTACATTAACACCCTTAACAAAATACTTCTGCAGGAACGGATATGCAACCATGAACGGAAGAATTGCCACCATAATTGCTGCATTCTTTAAGGTTTCTGTATTAGCTCCCGCTACCGCATCCGCACCGGAGCTTCCGTAGAACATATCACGAAGCTTCATCTGGAAGTTATGCAGTTCGGTGTTTGCAATGTAGAGCTTGTAGTTTGTGTAATCATTCCAGTAAGCAACCGCAAACATCAAACCGATAGATGCAAGGGCCGCCTTGGAAAGAGGAAGCACAATCTTAATGAAGGTTCCCATCGGAGTACATCCGTCGATGGAGGCAGACTCAAATAAGCTCTTCGGAATACCTTCAAAGAAGTTTCTCATCAATACCAGGTTATAGACGTTCATGGCCGGCAGTAAAATAACTACCCAAAGGGAATTGTACAGGCCAATCTTTGTCATTAACAGGTAAGTAGGAATCATACCTGCCTGGAAAATCATTGTAAATAACAGCATGTTTGCAAGTAAGTTTCTGCCCGGCATCTCAAACTGGATCAGTACATACGCACCCAGTGTAGAAAGCAGTAATCCGAGGAAAGTTCCGCAAACCGTTGTTAATACGGAAATCAGGAACGGACGACGAATCGCCACGTTGGTTACAATCGTGGTATAGCCGGTAACGGAGAATTCCTTCGGCCACATTCTGAGACCGTAGCCTGCCTGGGCATCCAAAGAATCCACCAATACCTTCCATAATGGTACAATAATAAATGCACAAACCACAAGGAAGATAATTACATTAACAATGGAGAACACTTTAAAGCGCTCCTTGTCAATATATACCGTGAACGGAATGATGGCAGAGGCAATTGCCAGAGCCAGGATGAAGAAGAAAAATCCATCTAAGCCAAGGCCACCTACATATTCGCCTAACTTTTCGTTATAGGTACCGTTCTGTCCCAAGCCTGCAGACAACAGTAAGCTTCCTGCAATCAGAAGAATACAGGCTACAATACTGAACACCTTACGAAGCTTTACATGTTTCTTTCTTGCTGCCATAACAATAAACACTACCATGCATACCATGGAAAGTACTACAAGCACAGCCGCCAATGTAATCCATGCCTGGTTCATCACTTCCGGATTTACTCCGAGATTTACTGCCGTTGCACGCATATTCAGTACCTTTGGAAGAGAAAGCAGGGCAAACAGCACCGAGGTCTTGGTAAGACCGGTAGTTAATCCGCCTGCATTAAACACCGGATACAGTAAAAGTAATCCAAAGGTCAGCCCCATCAGACCGACAAACATACAGTTAGCCGGAATACCGTTATTTCTGTATCCTTCTTTACTGCGCTCCGAATAACAGGTTCCTGCCAGACATACCATCAGAAGCACTGCCAAAAAGAAGCCGATACCATAGGTAGAATTTATTGCGGATACTTCTTTGGTTCTCTGGCCGAAATAAGTTGCGAACACTTCCTGCTGCTGTTCCACCGGAATCATTTCTGATAATTCTTCTAAAATATAAGCATTTGCCTTCTTTTTATCTGCTGTGGAAGACTTGTAGTCAAATCCTTCGGAGTAAGTTGCCAGCTCCGTAAGTTTTGTTGCCATTGCATCCAAATCTTCACCATTGGTAAACACTTCCGGAAGAGCTTCCACAAACTTCTCGATAGGTCTCTTCCAGCTGTTTGGAGAACTGGTTCTGGATTTTAACTGGATTTCAAATAAAATCTCTTTGCCATAATAGTTGTTTGCTTCCTTCAGTACCACATTGCTGTCGTTTGTGTCATATACCGGCATTGCAATGCTTGTCATGTAGGAATTGTATAATAATCCCATAAACATGGTAACAAACAGAATGCAAACCGCCAGTACTCTCTTTACACCATTGGCCGCGCCACATAAAATCAGGGCTGCCAGCACCACTGTGGCTGCAAATGCCAGTACCAGACCAATACAGGACATGATGAACGGTCCGGAAAATACAAAGGATATCTCTCCCGTGTATGCACCCGGATTAAATATAATCTTTACAACATCGATAATGTTATACGCATACTTTAAGGAAAAGTCCGTCATTGCGCTTCCTGTGCTGAGAGGCAGGAAAAACGCCACTAAAATCAACGCACAGAGAATCAGGGAAGCAATACCCGAACGGGACAATTTTCTTTTCTTATCCATAGCTTCGTACCTCCCTAAACAATTCCGCGTCCGCGGACTTTTTTACTTGCGTAGTTACATACAATTACCAACAGACATCCCACCACGGAACGGAAGAAACCAACCGCTGTGGAGAAACCGTAGTCTGCACCGGAACCGAAGGTCAAATCGTACACATAGGTCTGTAATACCTGGGATACATCGGTTACCTGGTTATTGGTTAATACAAATACGGATTCAAACAGGTTCATAATCTTTGCCAAATTCAGAATTAACACTGTAATGATGGTATTCGCAAGGCTTGGGAACGTAATCCATCTCATACGGTCCCAACGGTTTGCACCGTCAATCTGGGCAGCCTCATATAATTCAGGGCTGATGCCGGACAGTGTAGCCAGGAAAATAATGGTACCCCAACCGGTATCCTTCCAGATGTTAATCAGATAGTAAGTAAATCTCCACCATTCCACGGATTCGAGGAATTTGATTTCCTCACCATCTACGATGATACCCAGGTTTTCCAACACGGAGTTTACCAGACCGGAATTGGAATAGGACAGAATCAAGGTAAATACAGATGCTGTTACTACCCAGGACATAAAGTGTGGCAGGTAAATAATGGTCTGTGTGATTTTCTTGAAATAAATATTTACCATTTCGTTTAACAGCAGGGAAATAATAACTGCCATAAACGTATTCAGCAATAACTTAACCAGACTGAGTTCCAATGTATTTACAAAGGAAGTCCAGAACATTTTTTCTCCGAATAACCGCTTAAAGTTATCCAGTCCGACCCATACGATGTTATCCGCATCCGGATAGCTGTAAAACATATAACGCAATCCGGCCAACGGTAAAAAGTTAAATATAAACAGAAAAGCCAATACAGGTACAAACATGAGATAGAACCAGCGGTAAGTATACAGGCGGACAGACAACGGCTTTGTGCTGCCCGTAGTTTTCTTCTTTTTTACTTTTTCCATCTTGCTACTCCCTTTTTCTCATAAGTGAGATTTATTTATTTAATGCATCCAGGATTGCCTGTACATTTGCACCCTGCTCATCCTGATATCTTGCAAAAGCATCTTCTATGGAGTATTCGCCGGAAGCAACTCGTTCTACCATCTGAATTCTCATAGCCATAACGCTGGAATAATACTTATACATAGCATCGTTGGAAACCATCTTTGGTGCGCTCACGCTGTTGGTATAGAACAGGTTAGCGGATGCAGTTGCTGTTTCATCAATCGCATTTACGCCAACGTCCTTGCCTTCCTGGAAATCTACTACTGCCAACATCGGATCGATGTGGTTCTTGTTGTATAAAGATACACCTGTTTCCAGATCTGCTCTGAAGTGGAATTCGCCTTCCGCATATGTAATGGACTTTGCCTTTCTGCCGGTACCTGTAGTGATTGTTTCACCCTTTGTGCTCCAGTGTACATCTTCTACACCATAGGTCCAAAGGCTCTGACCTTCCGCACCGTCTAACATGGTACCGAAGAATAAGTCAAATGCCTGTTCCGGATTTTCACAAGCAGTTGTAATACACCACATTGGTGCATAACGCTCTACATAGTTACCAAGTTCTGCGATTGGTTCCAAAGCTACCAGTTCGGAAGGGGAACCGATTAAAGCAAGGTTTTCTTCCAGGTTGCTTGCCCAGGTACCTGCCCAGTAAGTAAGCACACCGCATTTATCTGCGTAGAACTTATTACGACAGTCAGAAGTCTTATTGGTAGAAAATTCAGGGTCAATCCAACCGTTGGCAACACCGTCTACCAGTCTTTCCAGTGCATCATACATTTCAGGCTGGGTAAAACCGTCTACCCATTCACCGGATTCTGTCTGGTAAAAGTCAGGATATGCGTTCCAGAAAAATTCCGGTAAGTAGTTTGTGTAAGGAGCTTCCAGGTTTACAAGACCTGCGGAAGTTAATGCATAGCCTTCCGGACTGAGTTCGGAGAAAGCATCCAGCATTTCTGTATATTCTGCATATGTCGTTGGAAGATCATCCAGGGTGTAACCTGCTCTCTCCAGCCAGGTCTTCTTTACATAGGTAACACAACCGTTACCACGGCTCGGCGCAATACCGTATAATTTGCCGTCAATCAGGCTGTCTGCAAAAATCTGCTCGTTGTTTACACGGCCGGAAGCCTTGATTTCGGAATTGTTCCACATATCGGTTACATCAACCAGAATGCCGTTCTGTGCGTACTGTACGTAGTAAGTGGAACCCATCAGTACGATGTCCGGCCAGTAGGACTTATCCGGATTGGCAAAGGTCTGGGATACTGTGCTGTAATAGCTGGAGTGGTCCGGCATAATGATTTCCACATCAATACCAAGTAACTTTTCCAGTTCTGCTTCAAACTGTGCGCCGCCATGGGCAGGATTTGCAAACTGTACGGTACCGTCTACCATAATGGTTAATTTGTCCAAATCCTTCTTTTCAGTTGTTCCTGCATTACCGTTGTCAGTACTCTGACCACCATCTGCTGCAGGATTGGAATTACCCTGTGTTCCCTTGTCTCCGCCACATGCTGCAAGACCAACAATCATGGTTGCCGCAAGGGCCATAGCAAAGAACTTCTTGAATGTCTTTCTCATTGTTTCATCCTCCATCTGTTTTCAGGGAGTGGTCCCCCTAATGATACTTAAATAATATCATTATATTATAGGTGAAACAAGCTACAATTCTTTGGATTGTAACCGCTTTCAAAAATTGTATTCACCATAAATTTTGCACTTTTTAAGTTGCAATGCACCCGACCTTTTGCTATACTTAATATACGTTTTTATGTCTTATGCGACATTTTTTACTATAACACGATTTATCCGGGAGATTATTTTATATGAAACCAGCAAGGACCGATCAGAACCGATCCCTTTTATTCCGTTTTGTAACCTCTTACAGCAGTATTTTACTTTTTGTACTGGTATTAGGTTTCTTTTTTATGTTTTCTTTGAGCAGTACCTATAGAAGCAGCACCTACCGCCAAAATGCTACCATGTTTGAAAACAGCATCCGTGAAATGGACACTTCTCTCCGTCTGTTCAGCACCTTAACCACCCAGATAGGTTCCAACGAAACTATCCGTTCGTTATCCTATTTGAACGAAAACGAAAAAACATACAATTTTTATGCTTTGGGTAAAGAATCCATGAAATATCTGTCCAATCTTATGTCCGTGCAGGGCATGCTTCCGATTGACAGTTTTTATGTTTACCTGCCGGAAACCGAGTATTTCCTATCTCCGGCCCAATTCGCCTCCAAAGAGATGTTTTATTTTCAAAGAACAGCCCTGGCAGAGGATCTGGCAGCAAGGCGTGATGCCCTGATTTCATCTTACGATAATGTAATGACCCTGCTTCCTTTTTCAGACTATGTAAACACAACAGACACCATATACTTGTATAAAATCCCGTTATCTGCTACTTTTTCCGAAAATTATCATCCGGGCATTGCCTGTTTTGAAATGACTACAACTGCGCTTACGGAATATTTTACTCCGGTTTTAACCAGCAGCTTATCGCTTCTTTATGTTACAGATAAAACCGGTGTGCCTATGTTTTCCCTCGGTAATTCCGATGAGTTTTCTACAAGGATAGAATCTCTGACAAACCTTGCTGACACTACCGACTCCGAATACCATTTGGAAAAATTCAAGCACAAGGGACAACGCTTTACCATTACCAAATCAACTTCCGGCTACAACGGTTGGAATTACTATCTGATTCAGCCAACCGCTTATTTGTTAAATGATTTGTCCGCTTACCAGGCAACCTACTTAATTGCCATTGCAGCAGTACTAATCATCTCTTTCCTGATGATTCTTTCCCTTTCCCGGGCAAACATGAAGCCTTTCGAGCTCATGCACGACCGTTTGGAAACGTCCCACCAGGAAAACGCCATTCTACAAGAGAAGAATGAATCCCTGCAGGATGCATTAACCAAACAGCGGCCACTGGTTTACAGTGCCTATGTTGCCCGTATCATGAAGGGGGCTGTTTCCGGCGAAGCAGATATCAGAGAAATTAGTGATTTCCTGAAAATCAAAGGGCTTGGCATACAGCATTTCCATGTCCTGTTAGTTTCCCTTCGTCTGGAACAGCTGGATTCGTTAAACGAATATCAGTTGCAGGAATATGAGTCCTTACTGTATCGCTGTTTTTACCATTACTTTGGCAGTGACATCCTGATTTATCATCCGGATGTAAATAATTTTGCGCTGCTGTTACCTTCCGATATTGACACCGATGACCCGGCTTGTATCCCGCAGATTCGTGAAACGTTCACCAAATTTCACGACAATCTGTTGCAGGAGCACTCCCTTTGGACCTTCGCCGGTCTTGGTGATTCCAATACCAAGCTTCCTTATTTCTGGAAGTCTTATCAGCAGGCATTGGAAGCAGCAGCAGATATCAAAGAGGACCGTTTCTTCCAAAGCTATCACGAACTGGCCAGAAGCAACGAAACTTACTACTATCCGTACGAAATGGCACAGCAGCTGACCAACTTCATTAAGGATGCCAATACCATCCAGATAAATGAAATTTTCAAACTGCTTATCCGCGAAAACGTCACGTTCCGCTCCATTTCCCCTGCAAACATGCAATGGCTGCTCTCCGACCTTCGTACCACCTTGGTAAAAATCCGTCAGGGACTCAGTGAAAATGCTGAACACACTTCTGTCTTAAAGGAATTTGACACTGCCCTTACCACGGAAACCAACCTGGAAGGAATACAGAATCTGGCCCATAAGCTTGCCTCCTGCTGTAAGCAAAACAGCACGGGTAACCAGCTGATTTCCTCTATCCAGGTTTACATAAGTAAAAATTATCACGACCCGGATTTAAGCTTAAAGAAAATCTCTGACGTATTTTCCATTTCCGAAAGCTATTTCTCCTATCTGTTCAAAGCAGAAACCGGAAGAAATTTCTCGGAATATCTGGAAGAACTTCGTATGCAGCAGGCCATGTATCTGTTAAGAGAAACCGACACACCGCTTTCCGAGTTATATGCGCATCTGGGCTATGGCAATGCCAACTCTTTCCGGCGCGCATTTAAAAAAATTTACGGTTCTTCTCCAAAAGCGTTCCGGCGCACCGGAGAAGATTCCGAATAAGAAACGGAGGAACTCTATTATGGCTCGAATTTACTATGCGGCAGATTCCATTGTCGCTCAAAAAAACGTTTTTACCTATCCTGAAACCGGCATCGGTCAGGCGCTTCCCCTTTACTTAAAGAGAAACGTTTACCTTCAAAACCATGCAGAAAACGGCAGAAGTACGAAAAGCTTCATTGATGAATCCCGTCTTGCTGCTATTTACAACGACATCCGGGAAGGAGATTTTCTTTTCATTCAGTTCGGTCACAATGATGAAAAGCAGTCCGATCCAAACCGCTATACGGAAGCCTACGGCGATTATCAGGTAAACTTAGAGAAATTTATCAACGTTGCCAGAAACCGCAATGCCCATCCGGTGTTAATTACCCCTCTCTGCCGTCGTCAGTTTGATGAAAACGGCGTTCTCTCAGACACCCACGGAGAATATCCGGAGGCAATGCGCCAGGTGGCCAAGCGTCTTGACGTTCCGTTGATTGACTTGTGCAGTTTAAGCTTTGAGGCAGTAAGTAAAGCCGGCGATGAGGTCAGCAAACAATGGTTCATGAATTTCCCTGCAGGATTATATGAGAACTTCCCGCAAGGCAAAGAGGACAACTCCCATCTCCGTCCGGAAGGCGCCATGTATTTCGCCGGTATGATTGCCAAAGAACTTGAAAAACTTGGCGGCATATATGCGGATTTACTGTTAGAAGGTCCTGACAAACCGCTTTCTGCTGCTATTGAACCATAAATAAGAAACGAGGTCCTATGCTTATGAATGAACCACGCTTATGGTGTCCCGATCTTTTAAACGGCACCTTCCAAAATCCGATTTTATATGCCGACTACTCTGACCCGGATGTCTGCCGTGTCGGAGATACCTTTTACATGACCGCTTCCAGCTTTAACTATATCCCGGGGCTTCCTATTCTTATCTCCAAGGATTTAGTGAACTGGGAACTGAAAAACTATGCCATCAAAGAGGCGCTGAATTTTGACATGTACAACTCTCCTGCCCATGCCAAGGGCATCTGGGCTCCGAGTATCCGCTATCACAACGGTGAATTTTTCATCTTTGTAGGCATGCCGGATCAGGGAATCTTTATGTTAAAAACCAAAGACCCGCTGGGTGACTGGTCCGAACCGCGCCTGATTCTTCCCGGAAAAGGCTATATTGACCCATGCCCTGTCTGGAACGAAGACGGCACTGCCTATGTGGTTCACGGATATGCCAAAAGCCGTATCGGTTTTAAAAGTATTCTCGGTGTCTTCCAGATTACTCCGGACGGTGAACATGCCATCAGTGATGATGTTTTCCTCTACGACGGCACCAAAACCAATCCAACCATCGAAGGTCCAAAGGTTTATAAACGTAACGGGTATTTTTACATATTTGCACCGGCCGGCGGTGTAAAAACCGGCTGGCAAACGGTTCTCCGCTCTAAAAATTTATACGGCCCTTACGAAGAAAAAATTGTTATGCATCAGGGCGGCTCCGACATCAACGGCCCTCATCAGGGCGGTTTGGTCGATACCCCTGCCGGTGAAGAATGGTTTATCCATTTTCAGGACGCCGGCGTTTACGGCCGGATTACCCACATGCAGCCTGTCGTCTGGAAAAATGACTGGCCGGTTATAGGTAAAGATGTAGAAGGAATTGATTGCGGTGAGCCGCAGCACACTTATCCTGTTCCGGATTGTTATTCTACGGCAGTAGAACCAACGTTTTTAAAGGCCTCCGATGATTTTTCCACACCTGAATTGGGACTTCAGTGGCAATGGCTGGCCAACAGCAAAAAAGAGTTCTATTCTCTTACCGAGCGTCCGGGAGCTCTGCGGCTTTATAGCATCAATCCCACCGGAAAGTCAAATCCGGTACTTTGGGACTGCGCCAATGTTTTAACCCAAAAGCTGGTTTGTCCTGCGTTTACCGCAGACTTTACCATTGATATTTCCGGTCTGAAAGAAAATGCCCGGGCCGGAATTATTATGATTGGCGGAGAATATGCTGCTCTTGCGTTCCGTAGAACAGCGGAGGGATTACAGTTAGAATATTTCGAATCGGAAACCGTCAAAGAAAAAGCTCAGATTAAAGATACCAATACAAATGACAGAAAAATAGAAACTGTTTTATATTCCGCAGAACTTCCTGCTACCGTAACCACTGCCGTGCTCCGACTTGTTTTCGGTGCAGACAAGGTGTGTCATATGTACTACAAATTAGAAGACAGCACCGAATTTACTAAGATCCCTTTTACCTCTACCCCAAAGGACCACACCTGGGTGGGCGCCAAAATCGGTATCTTTTCTACAACATTAGAACCGTGTAGCAATCATGGTTTTGCGGATTTTAAAGAAGTTTTTGTTTCTATGTCATAGCGTCTATTCTATTGTTGTAGAATAAGCTATTGTATGCAAAAGCAAATCCGGGAAGACTCTCTCCTGTCGCGGTTTTACCACGCTTCAGAAGAACATTCTTCCCGGATATTTTTTATTATTCTCTGATAAATTTATCAACGCCGTCCAGCGTAATTTCTTCGCCGTCCTGACCGGTAATGGTTACGTTTTTCAGTTCCAGAACCTCCAGGTTCTTGGCTAACATTCCGGACTTTGCCACCTTATCTGCACCATCCATCATGGCCGGAACCCCTGCCTTTGGATTTTCTGCATAGGTAAAGCTGACGTTCTCAAAACCCACCTTTTTAATCTTCTGCTCCGGCAGACCAAACATATAAGCGGCAGCCGCATGACAGTTCGTGGCTTTGATATTTCTAAAGTTCAGTTCACCAAGATACGGTGTTCTGTCATCCACCGGGAAATATTCCTTGGACTGTACATACTGGCTGTGACCGTCCGGATCGCAGAAATAAAACGCATTGATAACAATCGGAGTCATTACGTGATCCATTTCGATGTTTTCAAACAGCACGCCGTCAATGATGGCATCCTTGCCGCGGCCGCGTCTTGTCTTAATACGAAGACCACGGTCCGTATACAGGAACTTACAATCCTTTACCACCAGATTCTTTACACCGCCGGCCATTTCACTGCCAATGGTGATGGAACCGTGACCGTCTCTCATACAGCACTGACGGATCATCAGATTCTCCGATGGTTTTTTATGCTTTGCTCCCATATAAATCTTTCCGGACTTGATGGCAATACAGTCATCCCCCAGAGAGAAATAAACGCCGATAATCTCCACATTGCAACAGGATTCCGGATCTAATCCGTCGGTATTTGGAGAATCCGCCGGATTTAATACCTTTAAATCAATAAATCTTAAGTTGTCCGAGAAGTAAGGATGTAAATTCCAGGATGGACTGTTTTGGAACTGAACCCCGTGTAAAATCACATTCTTACAATGGTTTAAGAATACAAGACGTGGTCTCCATGCAATCTTTCGTGTCTTAGGATCTGCCCACCAGGTATCATGGGAAGAACATCCGTCAATGATACCCTGACCGGTAATCAGTACATTTTCCACGTTAATACCGGTAATAATTCCGGCGAAGCAGTCAATCGGGTTACCCTCCCAGGTACCGAGATTATATTCTTCCTGCTCATCGTAACTGGTAATTACACCCGGTAAAATCGGGAATTTGGTACGGTCTGTGGTGGCATAAATATGCGCCCCCTTGGCCAGCTCCAGTGTCAAATCACTCTTTAAGAACAACATGGTAATCCGGTAATCTCCGGCAGGAACCAGCACTCTTCCTCCCTTTGGACAGGCGTTGATGGCACACTGGATAAACAGTGTATCATCTGTTACGTTGTCACCCTTGGCACCGAATTCCCTGACATTTAATGTGACATATTCATTTTCTGTGCAAACCGTCACCACATCGGATTCCTTGTCTGCAAATTTTACCTGTACTTCGTAAGCGGTAGCCGGTTTTAAATCGAATAGGGAAACAACAATCTTGTTACTTTTCTCTGCTTCCACACCGTTTACATATACCACATGCTCTTCTTCGGAAGTATAGCAACCGCAATCCTTCAGCTCTAATACAAGGCTTCTTGCAGTTTTTAAAATAATGTCAAACTTTACTTTATTCATGACTTATGTGCCTCCTTGTATCAGTTTCGCTCAAAGCGCTTTTCCAAACGCTTTACCGCATAATATGCCGACGGATATTCCTCTTTTGCAAATACCTTTAAATCATCCTCGTATTTTTCCAATAAAAATGCCTTGTAAAAACAAGCCTTCGCCAAAGCACAGGCAGTTGTTTCCGTCATTTGTCCGGAAATAAGAGTATACTGCTCCCAAAGCAAACGCTGAATGGTTTTGTAATGCTCATATATTTCTTCTGAAAAGTATTCCAGCACCTCTGCCAGCATGGCAAAAACCGCATTGCTGCCCGGGTATTTTTTCACCGCAGCCTTGCACTGGTTTACCAAATCAATGTAATTTTCTTTTTTATTTAAGCGGGATTCATATAAAGTGTATAACGGCATTACGTCCCAAAGAAGCATCTCCTGATCTTCTTTTTCATCCATAAACAAACCATTCTCATCTCTGTTAAGAGCCGCAATTTTTTTAGCTTCCTCTGTTAACGCTTCTTTATATTTTTCTGCATCTGTTGTGTATAAAAATGCCAATGCAGCTCTGGATGTATTGGCTGCACTTTTTATCTCCTCTAAGACCTTATTATCCTTGGTCACTCTGTATTTTTCGATTTTTGCTCGAATCATAACAACCCTTTCCTCCGGGTTCCCGGACTCTCTACTTCTGGTTCATATAAAGGGCGCAGCTAAACCACTACGCCCTTTGCGTAACATTTATGTTTATCTGATGTCGCCCATGGCAACGCCGTCCATATCATCAAAGGCCTGGTTTTCACCAACCATACCCCAAATGAAGGTATATGCTCTGGTACCGCATCCGGAGTGGATGGACCAGCTTGGAGAAATCACTGCCTGCTCGTTTTTCATCACAATGTGACGTGTTTCGGTAGGCTCGCCCATGTAATGGAATACTAAGGCATCGTCCTTCATATCAAAGTATAAATACACTTCCATTCTTCTATCGTGGGTGTGGCATGGCATGGTATTCCAAACACTGCCTTCTTCTAACTTTGTCATACCCATTACCAGCTGACAGCTTTCTACCTGACCAGGTAAGATGTATTTACAAATGGTTCTGTGGTTTGCATCTGCAAGGCAGCCAAGTTCAACCTTATTTTCGTCCTTTACAATAACAACACCCTCTTCCGGTGTGCCTTCAAGTTGGAGGCCAAGCGGTCTTAGGAAGACAAGACTCACTGACAACTCCTTGGCTCACAGAACGACATGGCTACGATCCGACTTATTTACAAATGGTTCTGTGGTTTGCATCTGCAAGGCAGCCAAGTTCAACCTTATTTTCGTCCTTTACAATAACAACACCCTCTTCCGGTGTGCCTTC
>JAZQJL010000172.1:0-6147 GCA_045541595.1 Lachnospiraceae bacterium
GGTAAGAAATTCTAACTGCATCAGTGGTTCGCCACCGGTTGCAGTAATGCCGCCTTTTTTATAGAAGCTGCTGTTCTTTTGATAGCCTGCCAGAAGCTCGTCCACCGTCATTTCGGTGCCGCCTTTTGGTGTCCAGGTGTCCGGATTATGGCAGAATAAACAACGAAACGGGCATCCCTGGAAAAATACCACATATCGGATGCCCGGTCCATCTACAGTTCCAAATGTTTCGACAGAGTGTATTCTTCCAAAATTACATTCCTTCATGGAAGGTTCTGGAGATAACTTCGTCCTGCTGCTCCTTGGTTAACTTGTTGAAGTTAACAGCGTATCCGGAAACACGGATAGTGAGCTGAGGATACTTCTCAGGATGAGCCTGAGCGTCTAATAAAGTTTCCTTTGTGAATACATTTACGTTTAAGTGATGACCACCCTTTTCAACATATGCATCAAGCATGTTTACTAAGTTGTCAACCTGATTTTCGCTAACGGACATGGTTAATCCTCCTTTTAGTTTTTGCGGAGCAAAATCCCAATTTTCCTATGGAAAATTTGCCTGCATTGTGCGGGCAGAGGATTTTTCCTCCTTGTTTTTTCTTTTACTTTCCACTCCAGGCACTAGATGTTGTCTGGAGTGGAATTATATTATACTAGATATTGTTCGATTAGTCAAGCTTCATGCCATCTACATTGAGAGCATCGCCTGCAAAGAATACGTCATCATCCTTACCAAGTGCGCCAGGAATAATGGAGAAGGTATTGGAGATACCATCCTGTGCATACTTGAACGGAAGCTTGGATACGGAGCTTAAGGAAGCGATAGCACCATTCTTATCACGGTTGTGCATTGGGTTAGCACCAGGAGCAAATGGTTCGCCGGCCTTTCTGCCATCCGGAGTAGAACCGGTATTCTTACCGTATACTACGTTGGAAGTGATAGTAAGGATGGAAGTGGTTGGGATACCGCCACGGTAAGTGTGAACACCGCCAACATAACCCATGAATGTGCTTACTAAGTCATAAGCAAGGTCATCTACACGGTCATCATCGTTACCATACTTAGGGAAATCGCCTTCTACTTCGTAGTCAACAACAATGCCGTTCTCGTCACGGATTGTCTTAACCTTTGCGTACTTAATAGCGGATAAGGAGTCAGCAACTACGGAAAGACCTGCAATACCGGTAGCAAACCAACGGGTTACGTTCTTATCGTGTAATGCCATCTGTAATCTTTCATAGCAGTACTTATCATGCATGTAGTGGATGATGTTTAAGGTGTTTACATATACCTTTGCTAACCACCACATCATATCCTTGTAACGATCCCAAACTTCATCGAAGTCAAGGTATTCGGAAGTGATAGGACGGAACTTAGGGCCAACCTGCTTCTTGGATACTTCATCCACACCACCGTTGATAGCGTAGAGGAGACACTTAGCAAGGTTTGCACGTGCGCCGAAGAACTGCATTTCCTTACCAACTCTCATGGAGGATACGCAACAAGCGATAGCGTAGTCATCACCGTGAGTTACACGCATTAAGTCATCGTTCTCATACTGGATGGAAGAGGAGATAACGGAAGTCTTAGCACAGAACTTCTTGAAGTTTTCAGGAAGTCTTGTGGACCATAATACGGTAAGGTTTGGTTCCGGAGCGGTACCTAAGTTGATTAATGTATGAAGGAAACGGTAGGACATCTTTGTAACAAGTGTACGACCGTCAATACCCATACCACCGATGGACTCGGTTACCCATGTTGGGTCGCCGGAGAACAGTGCGTTGTATTCCGGTGTTCTTGCGAACTTAACAAGACGAAGCTTCATTACGAAGTGGTCTACGAATTCCTGAATCTGCTCTTCTGTGAAAGTGCCGTTTTCAAGGTCACGCTGAGCATAAATATCAAGGAAAGTAGAAGTACGTCCGAGGGACATTGCTGCACCGTTCTGTTCCTTAACTGCCGCAAGGTAACCAAAGTAGGTCCACTGAATAGCTTCCTGAACGTTCTGAGCCGGTCTGGAAATATCGTAACCATAGATGTTTCCGAGTTCCTTTAATTCTTCAAGAGCACGGATCTGCTCGGATAATTCCTCACGGTTTCTTGTTACATCAGAGTACATAGTCTTACGTGTGGTAGCCTTCTGCTGCTGCTTGTCAGCGATAAGACGGTCAACACCGTAAAGAGCTACACGACGGTAGTCGCCGATGATACGTCCGCGGCCGTAAGCATCCGGAAGACCGGTAATGATATGGCTGGAACGGCAGGCACGCATTTCAGGTGTGTAAGCATCGAATACACCGGCGTTGTGTGTCTTTCTGTGCTTTGTGTAGAACTCAACGATTGCAGGATCTACAGTGTAGCCGTTGTCTTCACAAGCCTTAACTGCCATACGGATACCGCCGTTTGGCTGAAGTGCGCGCTTGAAAGGCTTATCTGTCTGGAAACCAACGATTGTTTCCTTGTCTTTATTTAAATAGCCAGGACCATGGGAAGTAATAGTAGAAATGATGTGTGTATCCATATCAAGGACACCACCCTTTGCTAATTCTTCCTTAGTTAATTCCATTACCTGTGCCCATAAATCCTTTGTGTTCTGGGTTGCGTCACATAAGAAGGAATCATCACCTTCGTATGGAGTGTAGTTCTTCTGGATAAAGTCGCGAACGTTGATTTCTTTTACCCAGATACCACTGTTGAAATTGTTCCACTCTTCTCTCATCTTTGAGTACTCCTTTCTTTATACACGTGTATTCCACGCTGATTAAGGCCAAGTTTGTACTTGACTCATTTGAACCACAGATTATGATAGCACTTACATAACGCATTTGTCAATGTAAGAAAGGTAAAATAAGTCGTCGATTTGACGAAAAACTTGTGTAATTTGCACAATACATTTCTACTTATTATAAAATGTGTTTTTTTATCAGTATGGACGGGTTTTGAGAAAAACATACCTAAAAGATTAGAGTTTCATTAATTTTTATAAGAGGGTATTGACAAGAAAAGTTGTCAATGCTATGCTTGCTTTGACAAGAAAAATTGTCAAATTTGATAAAAAATCAAAAAAATTAGAATGTTTTAGGGGATAGAAGGAAAGGAGCATCACTACGTGCCGTTAAAGAACAATTTGAAGGATTACAGGGCAAAGCTCGGAGTAAACCAGCAGGAGATGGGAAAAATGGCAGGAGTGTCCCGGCAGACAATCAGTCAGATTGAACGGGGAGATTACTCTCCGTCGGTAACATTGGCCTTAAAGCTGGCAAAGCTTTGCAATGTGACGGTAGAAGACATATTTGAATATGAGGAGGACGAATCGGGTGAATAAAGAAAAAAACGCAGATTTGACGGAAAAACAGCAGGAGAATAAGCGGGAAGATAAAAAGGCATTCCGCAAATTTATCGTACTGCTGGGGCTGGCTTTTGTGATTGGCATCGGTGTCGGCATTGGAAGTTCTTTGCTACAGGAGATTATGGCAAATGCCGCTTTAACGGAAAAATTACTAAAAGCAGTAAAAATAATGGCAATTTACGGGGGCTATGTGTTTACAACGATAATTGCCATTGTAAGCCTGGTGTTATATAACAGGAGCCGGGCGGAATATACTGCATGGGATGAGGAGAATGAAGAGGTACTTTGCAAAATTGAAAGTGGATTATCCTATGTATCATGGTTTTCCAATCTGATTGTGTATATGGCTTATTTTTTCTTTTCTGTTGGAGTCTGGGCCACCGATTTGCTGGATGCAAAAGGTGCAGCAGAGAATAAGGATACCGTTTTTTGGATTTCCCTGGCGGCTGTGCTGTTACATATTGTCTATGCTATGGCGATTGCCTGCATCATCCAGCAGAAGGCAGTGAATCTTTCCAAAGAAATCAATCCGGAAAAGTCGGGCAGTATTTACGACATGAAATTTCACGACAAGTGGTTGAGAACCTGTGACGAAGCGGAGCGGTATGCGATTTATAAATGTTCGTTCAAAACGTTTAAGACCATGCAGATTGTCGGAATGGTTCTGTGGCTGGTTTGCCTGATCGGGCAGGTGATATTCGGAACCGGTGTGTTTGCAACCATTATTGTAACAGTACTTATGATCATACAGACTTCGGTATACAGTGTGCAGGGCATTTATTTTGCAAAGCATCCGTCCGAGGTTATGAAATAAAGAATAGGGATTTGCCAAAAGGCAGAAGGAGGAAACTATGTTAGAAGTAAAAAATTTGACAAAGCAGTATGGAGAAAAGGTAGTTGTTGACGACTTAAGTTTTTCCATCAACGAGCCGGGTGTGTACGCTCTGCTGGGAACCAACGGTGCAGGAAAAACAACATCCATCCGCATGATTCTCGGTATGCTTGCAAAGAATGGCGGAGAGGTACTGTGGAACGGCAAACCGTTTACTGCTGCAGACATGAATGTGGGCTATCTGGCAGAAGAAAGAGGCTTGTATCCCAAGTACTCCCTGTTAGACCAGCTGCTGTATTTTGCATCGTTAAAGAAGGTGCCGAAAAAGGTTGCCATGGACCGCATTAAGTACTGGGCAGAGCGCCTGCAGGTGGAGGAATATATTTTTCCGCCAAAGACCGTAAAAGGCAAGGCTGCCAAGGCAAACCGTGCGGACCAGTTATCCAAGGGTAATCAGCAGAAGATACAGTTAATGTCTGCGCTAATTTCCGAACCGGAATTCCTTATCTTAGATGAGCCCCTCAGCGGTCTTGATCCGGTAAATACCGATTTGTTTAAGGGAATTATCCGCGAAGAAATTGAGAAGAACAAGTACTTAATTATGTCCAGCCACCAGATGCCTACCATCGAGGAATTCTGCACGGATATCACTATTATGAACCGCGGTCAGGCAGTGCTTCAGGGCAATTTAAATAAAATCAAGAAGAGCTATGGCCGTGTAAACCTGTTTGTGAAGAGCGATTCCGAAATTGCCCCTTATATCCAGAAGTTTGGTATTCAGATTGTGCAAAAAATGCCGAGTGAATATCATTTAAAAGTAACGGATGAACGTCAGGCAAGAGAATTTTTGGCAAGCATGATGCAGGACAATGTGCCTTTGGTAAAATTTGAGCTGAGAGAGCCATCCCTGCACGAAATTTTCGTAGAAAAGGTGGGCGACGATAATGAAGAAAGATAGTGTCAAAGGCTGGAAGGATGTCTTTACCTTCACGCTGACCCAGACCTTAAAGAGTAAAACTTACATTGTGTCTTTGGTCATCATGATGGTAATTGCCATGATTTCCATGCCTCTTATGAATACATTTTTACTTAACGGTACCACGGAAGGTCCGGAAAAAAGTGCTGTTGAGAAGGTATATCTTTATAATATGACCTTATACCGTGATTTGGATTTTGAAAGCGAACTGCCGGAGGGATATCAGCATATTTTGTTTGAAGAAACAACCGGCGACATGGCTGCTCTGGAAACAAAAATTCAGGAGGAAGAACAGAACTGTGTTATTTTGTTGCTGGTAGAAGACGAACAGTGCTGTTATATCCAGTTCATGCGTGCGCCGGAAGGTGATGTATCCAACTATGAACTGCAAATGCTGGGACAGTATGTGCAGAACGCTTATACTAAGGCAAAGGTAAAACTGTTAGGTTTAACTCAGGAACAGATGAACTTCTTTGAAACCAGCGTGGTGGCATCCTCCAGCGTGGTGGATACGGAAAGTGCCCTGGTATTAGAAGATACTTCCATTACGGAAGGGGAATATTGGTTCATGTACGGTATGATGTTTGTGGTGCTGATGGTTTGTATCATGGCCGCCAGCCAGGTAGCAAGCTCCATTGTACAGGAAAAATCCTCTAAAGTAATCGAATATCTGTTAACCTCCATCCGCCCGTTGGCAGTAATTGTGGGTAAAGTATTTGCTATGCTGGTGGTAGTAATGATTCAGCTGGTGGCACTGGTACTGGCGGGTTATGTGTCTGCAAAAATCGGTGAACTCATTTCCGGCAAGGGCAACAATGCCATCCTTCAGTTTATGACTCCGGAAATGTTAGAAAGCCTGAACTTCGGAAATATTGTACTTGGTCTTGTGGTTGCCGGTGCCGGTATGGTGTTATATGCCACTCTGGCCGGCCTTTGCGGTGCTACGGCAAGCCGTATGGAAGAGGCCGGTGAGAGCCTGTCCTTACTCACCA
>JAZQJL010000173.1:0-6689 GCA_045541595.1 Lachnospiraceae bacterium
CTTAGCACCTGCAAATACCTTGTTGTCAAGGAACTGTGCTAAAGTTTCGCCTTCTGCCTTATTCTGCATATAAGCTGCAAGAAGTGCACAACCCCAGGCACCGCCTTCACCAGCAGTTTCCATAACAGTAACTGGAGCACCCATTGCTGCTGCCATGAAGCGTTGACCAACTTCTTCTGTCTTGAAGAGACCACCGTGGCCCACTACCTGATCTAAGGAAACCTTTTCTTCGTTTAAGATGTCCATACCAATCTTAAGAGCACCCATAGCGGTAAACAGATGGGTTCTCATAAAGTTTGCAAGGCTGAACTTGGAATCAGGCATACGTACAAACAGCGGACGGCCTTCTTCAAAGTGGGTGATATGCTCACCGGAGAAGTAGTTGTAAGCAACCAGGTTACCGCAGTCGGTATCAGCCTTCAGGGCTTCTTTATAAAGAGTTTCATATAATTTATTCTTATCTACGGTTACGTTCATAGCACCAAGGAACTGTTCAAACAGACCAACCCAGGCATTTAAGTCGGAAGTACAGTTGTTGCAGTGAACCATGGCAACGGCTGCACCGTCCGGAGTTGTAACCATATCAAGTTCTCTATGTAATTCGGATAAATCCTTTTCCAGTACTGCCATAGCAAATACGCTGGTACCTGCGGATACGTTACAGGTTCTCACGCCTACGCTGTTGGTAGCTACCATACCGGTACCTGCATCACCTTCCGGAGGACACATCGGAATGCCCGGCTGAAGCTTGCCGCTTGGATCAAGAAGCTTTGCACCTTCTGCGGTAAGTGTACCTGCATTTTCTCCTGCATAGCCTTCCTTTGGCATAATATCAAGAAGCTTCCAAGGGAACTTCTTATCCGCAATTAATGCGTCGAACTGATCCACCATTTTCTTATTGTACTTCTTTGTTTCGCCGTCGATTGGGAACATACCTGCACAGTCACCGATACCAAGAATTCTCTCGCCGGTTAACATCCAGTGAACATAACCTTCTAAGGTTGTCATGTAATCGATATTTGGTACATGCTCTTCACCCTTTAAGATTGCCTGATACAGGTGGGCAATACTCCAACGCTGCGGAATGTTAAACTGGAATAAATCCGTTAAAGCATCTGCTGCTTCTCCGGTAATGGTATTTCTCCAGGTACGGAAAGGAACCAGCTGCTTGCCTGCCTTGTCAAATACCATGTAGCCGTGCATCATGGCAGAAAATCCGATGCTGCCAAAGGTAGTCAGCTCTTCCTCATATTTTGCCTTAACATCTTTTGCGAGATCCTGATAACAGTCCTGAATACCACCCCAGATATCCTCTAAGGAATAGGTCCAGATATTGTCTACCAGCTTATTCTCCCATTCATGGCTGCCGGATGCCATTGGGATGTAGTCATCACCAACCAGCACCGCCTTAATTCTTGTGGAACCAAGCTCAATTCCGAGATAGGTCTTTCCACTGCGGATAGCCTCTTTTGCTGCTAATTTTTCCATATTACATGTTCTCCTCTTTATATTTATTTAATGTTATACATTGCTTACCAACCGGGAAATGGCTTCTGCTTCACTTGCCATTAGCAGTCTGTCCTGATTCAGAAGAAGAATCAGACGTCCATCGTGATTTGCTACTCTGTCCACATAAGCGGTTTCCTGACTTCTGGCAATGGATGGGAATTCTACCAGCTTTGCAGCATCACATTCGATAATTTCTTTTACTTCATCCACCTTAAAAGCAATCATTACCCCATTACTTTTGGTCACGATAATCTTTGTCAGTTCATCTACCGGAGCCTCTTCCAAGCCAAACTTGGTTCTTAAGCTGTAAACCGGTAAAACATCTCCTCTCAGATTCATAATTCCGAGAATGTGGTTTGCTGCATTTGGCACAGGAACCACATCGGTCAATGTTTCGATTGCACTTACCTGGGATACATCCAGACCGTACTCACCCTCGTTTACTCTGAAAATAACCTGCTGTGTTGCCATAAGCTAATCCTCCTCTGTTTTTCGAAGAAAAATGCCCGCCCGCTTATGCGGGCAGAGGATTTTCCTCCTCTGTTTTACTTTTGCGCAGTTGCCTGCCACTTTAAGTAAGCATTTATAAACGGCTGCAGCCCACCATCCAGAACTGCACCGGCATTACCCACCTCGCAGTCGGTTCTGTGGTCTTTGACCATTGTGTACGGTTGTAATACATAGGAACGAATCTGGTTGCCGAAGTTGATATCCCTTACTTCCCCACGGATACCCGCTTCTTTTGCCGCATTCTCCTCCTGCTTTAACAGATAAAGTTTTGCCTTTAACATCTGCATTGCCTTATCTTTATTTTGAAACTGGGACCGTTCGTTCTGACACTGTACCACAATTCCTGTCGGAATATGGGTAATGCGGATGGCTGAAGAAGTCTTGTTTACGTGCTGACCGCCGGCACCGCTGGAGCGGTAGGTATCAATACGCAAATCTTCTTCATTGATTTCAATATCCACATCGTCCTCAATATCCGGCATAACATCACAGGATACAAAGGAAGTCTGACGCTTGCCGGCCGCATTAAACGGAGAAATACGGACCAGACGGTGCACTCCCTTTTCGGATTTTAAATACCCGTAGGCATTTTCGCCTTTTATTTCTAAGGTAACGGACTTATAACCAGCCTCGTCACCATCCAGAAAATCAATCATTTCTGTGGTGAATCCATTTTTTTCTGCATAACGCTGATACATTCTGCACAGCATGGAAGCCCAGTCACAGCTCTCCGTACCGCCCGCTCCCGCATGCAGGGTTAAAATGGCATTATCTTTATCGTATTCTCCGGACAACAGGGTAGCCAGTCGCAATGTTTCAAAATGCTCTGTAAAAATGTCCAGTGCCTCTTTTACTTCTGCCACAATTTCCGGATCTTCGGACTCATAACCCATTTCAAGAAGGACTTCCACATCATCAAACTGGGTTTCCAGTTCTTTGTAGTCTGCAAGTACATTCTTTAATGTGTTTAATTCCTTTACATAGCTTTGTGCCTTTTCCATGTTGTCCCAAAAGTCGGGAGCCTGCATGATGGCCTCGATTTCTTCTACTTTTTCCCTCTTATTGGTGAGGTCAAAGTGAATCCCCCACTTCCAGTAAAGGTTCTCTGTATGTGTTCAGTGTGTATTTAAACTGATCTAATTCGACCAACCTTTTCACCCGCTTTCTTCATTTAAACTTGCTGTTGCACAGGTGTGTGCTGTTTTAGGAACGTCCGCAACAGAACTTATACTTCTTGCCGCTGCCGCACGGACATGGGTCATTTGGCATAATCTTTTTTGCCTGGCGCTTTACAGGAGTTTTTGCCGCAGAATCATCACGGTTGGTACCGGTTACTTTGGCAACCTCTTCACGCTCTACCTTCTGCTCAATACGTACATGCATCAGTGCCTTTACTGTATCTTCCGCAATGGAAGCTTCCATGTCGCTGAACATATCATAACCCATCATCTTGTATTCGCTTAACGGATTTTTCTGACCGTACGCCTGCAGGCCGATACCCTGACGCAACTGATCCATATCGTCGATATGATCCATCCACTTGCGGTCAATAACACGAAGAAGAATTACACGTTCCACCTCACGCAGCTGTTCCTTTTCCGGGAACTCTGCTTCTTTGGCTTCGTACATGCGCACAGCTTCTTCTTTTAAGCGCTGCATAAGTTCCTTCTTGGTAAGATGCTTGACATCCTCGTCGCTTAAGGTTACCGGACTCATTGGAACAATCGGAAGTAACAGATTGTTTAATTCTGTCATATCCCATTCTTCCGGAAGCTGGTCTTCGCTGATGCAGGTGTCCACGCAGCCTTCTACCACTTCCATAATCATCTTTAAGATGGAATTTCTCATATTTTCGCCATTCAACACCTTGCGGCGCTCGCCATAAATGATTTCACGCTGCTCGTTGTTTACCTGGTCGTATTCCAAGAGGTTCTTTCTGATACCAAAGTTATTATTTTCAATCTTAGTCTGGGCAGTTTCGATCGCATTGCTGAGCATTTTGTGCTGCAGCTCTTCTCCTTCCGGCATGCCAAGGGCATTGAACATACTAATCAGACGCTCCGAACCGAACAGTCTCATTAAATCATCTTCCAGAGAAATATAGAATCTGGATTCACCCGGGTCACCCTGACGACCGGCACGACCGCGGAGCTGGTTGTCGATACGTCTGGATTCATGACGCTCTGTACCGATAATCTTTAAACCGCCTACTTCTTTTACACCCTCGCCAAGCTTAATGTCGGTACCACGGCCTGCCATGTTGGTGGCGATGGTTACCGCACCCGGCTGACCTGCATCCGCAACGATTTCTGCTTCCATCTCATGGAACTTAGCATTTAATACCTTGTGCGGAATACCGCGTCTGCGGAGCATATCGCTTAATTCTTCGGAAGCTTCAATGGTGATGGTACCAACCAGTACCGGCTGGTTCTTTGCATGCGCTTCTTCTACCGCAGTTACAATGGCATTTAATTTTTCTCTTCTTGTTTTAAATACGGCATCATTTAAGTCCTGTCTCTGCACCGGCAGATTGGTTGGAACCACAATAACATCCATACCGTAAATTTCACGGAATTCTCTTTCTTCCGTAAGAGCAGTACCGGTCATACCACACTTCTTACTATATTTGTTAAAGAAATTCTGGAAAGTGATGGTAGCCAGTGTCTTACTCTCTCTCTTAACTTTAACTCTTTCTTTTGCTTCGATTGCCTGATGAAGACCGTCGGAATAACGGCGGCCCGGCATGATACGGCCGGTAAAGTCATCAACGATGAGAACCTCGTCGTCCTTTACTACGTAGTCTTTATCACGGAACATTAAGTTATGGGCACGGAGTGCCAGAATAATGTTATGCTGGATTTCCAGGTTTTCAGGATCTGCCAGGTTTTCAATCTGGAAGAAGCGCTCTACCTTGGATACACCCTGTTCGGTAAGATTTACGTTTTTATCTTTTTCATTTACGATAAAGTCACCGGTTTCCTGGGCATCTTCTTTCATGATGATGTCCATCTTGGTCAGTTCTTTTTCTGTACCGCGGTGGAGCTGTCTTGCTAAAATATCACATGCCTCATACAGCTTGGTGGACTTGCCGCTCTGACCGGAAATAATTAATGGAGTACGGGCTTCATCAATTAAGATGGAGTCTACTTCATCAATAATGGCATACGGAAGACCGCGCATTACCAGCTGTTCTTTGTAAATTACCATGTTGTCACGGAGATAGTCAAAGCCAAGCTCATTATTAGTTGCATAGGTAATATCGCAGGCATAGGCCTCTCTTCTTTCATCCTTATCCATGCTGTTTAAAATACAGCCAACGGTTAATCCTAAGAAACGGTGTACCTCACCCATCCACTCTGCATCTCGCTTTGCCAGGTAGTCGTTTACGGTAACGACGTGAACACCTTCTCCGGTGAGCGCATTTAAGTAAGATGGCAGAGTTGCCACCAAGGTTTTACCTTCACCGGTTCTCATTTCGGTAATACGGCCCTGATGCAGAATGATACCGCCAATTACCTGAACTTTATAATGCTTCATGCCGATGGCACGCCATGCCGCTTCGCGGACAACGGCATATGCCTCTACTAAAATATCATCCAGAGTTTCTCCGGCCTTTAAACGCTCTTTGAACTCCTGGGTTTTGTTTCTAAGCTGTTCATCTGTTAATGCTGCCATATCAGCATCCAATGCCATAACTTTATCTGCAATTGGCATAATACGCTTTAATTCTCTGTCACTGTGTGTGCCAAAAAGTTTTGTTACAATACTCATGCTTATTTATTCCCTTTCAACTATGCAATAGAATACACTCGGAAATTTACATAATTCCTCATTCTATGTTTTCTAATATTGTACCATTTTCGAATACGGTTATCAACTGAATTTTTTATGAACAAGCTATGAACAGCTAATTTATTTCTTCCTATTTCTCCATTTAAATACTAACGCATAAGCAATTCGCAAATGTTCCACATTTGCGAACTCCGTTGCGCGGTGAATAAAAAGAGGAGGACATCCTCCCGGAACATGAAGTTCCATAGGATGTCCTCCCTTTCTATTCACCTTTGCTTATGCGCTAGTATTCCGGTTCAATTAAACCATACGTATTTCCTTTTCTCTTATAAACCACGTTAACCTCGTCCGTTTCCGCATTACGGAATACGAAGAAATTGTGACCTAACAATTCCATTTGGACACAGGCTTCTTCCACATCCATAGGTTTTACTGCAAAACGCTTTGTTCTGACAATTTTTACTTCCTCATCCTCATCTGCATCTTCCGCAAGGAATGCCTGGGATAAACTCATGGCATTCTGCTTTTTGTCCACCAGTTTGTTTTTGAATTTTCTTAACTGGCGCTCGATGGTATCCTCTACCATATCGATGGATGCATACATATCCGCACTTTCTTCTTCTGCACGGACGATATTACCCTTCATAGGGATTGTTACCTCTATTTTTTGTAAGTCTTTTTCTACACTGAATGTTACATGAATTTCTGTATCCTCTGTAAAATAACGTGATAATTTGCCGAATTTGTCTTCGACTGCAGTTCTTAAGCCCTCCGTAACCTCAATATTTTTTCCGTACATGTTATAACGCATAGTTACCAGCTCCTTTGCTACCTATATTGAACACCGGATTTAAAAGTACCAAATCTTGTGTTCAAAT
>JAZQJL010000174.1:0-5859 GCA_045541595.1 Lachnospiraceae bacterium
AATCAGTATCGGGTTGCTGATTGTGGTAACCGTTGCAGAGAACATTGAATATGCCATGTCATTGCGTCCGGAGCCGTCCATGGTCCGGGTATGGATGTCTATCATAGGCTATACGGTTCGTCCGCTGATTATCTATACTCTCATTTTAATTCTTAAATTTAAAAGCAAAAAAGAACGGCTGCTGTTGGCGGTTCCGGCATTCATTAATGCTTTGGTGGCTTGCACTGCGCTGTTTTCTGACATATCCTTTTCTTATGATGCGGCAAATGAGTTTGTCCGTGGGCCGTTGGGCTTTACGCCACATATTTGCAGCGGAATGTATCTGCTTCTGATTTTGTTTCTCTCTGCCATGTTCTTCAAAGAGCGAAATTATATGGAAGCGGGAATTATTTTTGCGATTGTGGTAACCTGCGGTGTGGCTACCGCCTTGGAATCGGTGTGGAAGCATCAGGGATTGCTTCGTGGGGCAAGTTCTTTGTCCATTACGTTTTTCTACCTGTATTTCTGTGCCCAGAGCTTTAAACGGGATGCCTTAACCAAAGTACTGAACCGCCATTGCTTTTACCGGGACGCGGAAAAGTATAAGGATAAAATGATTGCAGTGCTTTCCGTAGATTTAAACAATCTAAAGCGTATCAATGATTCCGACGGTCATGCGGCGGGAGATGTGGCAATCTTCACAACAGCAGAGTGCATCCGCAAAAATCTGCTGAAAGGATGCTTCCTGTATCGTACCGGCGGTGATGAGTTTATGGTGCTTTGTCCCAAAAACGCGGCCACGCTGAAAGAGCTGGAAGCGATGATGGAACGGATTTACGAAGAAATGAAAAAAACGCCGTATCGTTGTGCCATAGGCATGGCAGAATATCGGGCGGGAGAAAGCTTTAACAGCCTTTGTGCCCGGGCAGACGAGGCGATGTATCAGGTGAAAACAGAACTAAAAAAAAGTGAAGAATAAAAGCAAAACAGGAGAGCCGCGGCTCTCCTTGTTTCATTATCAGGGTCTTATAACTTATAAATCTCTGTATATTTTTCTTTAAAATACTTCACCAACGGTGCTGCATCCGCTTCTTTGCCGCATACTGCCATCAGTACTTCCTTTGGTTCCCGGAAACCGCCGAAACGGTGGATGTTTTTATGGAGCCATGTGGTAATTTCTTTTGCCCGTCCTTCGGCCAGGATGGTGTCGATATCCCCAAGCTCGGTCTGCATGGTCTCCAAGAACATGCCATCGTATACGCTGCCGAGAAGATAAGATGGGAAGTATCCGAACATGCCGCCGGCCCAATGGGTATCCTGCAGGACGCCTTCCGTGTCGGTTGACGGAGTGATGCCTAAGTATTCCTGCATTTTTGCATTCCATGCCGTAGGAAGATCTTTTACTGCAAGGCGGCCGGACATAAGTTCTTTCTCCAGTTCGTAGCGTAGAATAATGTGGAAGCAGTAGGTTACTTCGTCACTGTCGCATCGGATGAAACCGTTACGGATGTGATTGATTTCCGTGTAGAATTCTTCCAGAGAAATGGTTCGGTACTCCGGGAAAAGTTCCTGCACCTTGTGATAAATCGGTTTCCAGAAGTTGATGTTTCTGCCGAGGATATTTTCCCAAATGCGGGACTGGCTTTCGTGAAGTCCCATATAGCTGCAATCTGCAAACGGTGTCAAATCGTACTTCTCGTCCGGACCCTGCATGAACAGACCGTGGCCACCTTCGTGAATGATGGAGAAAATCCCGGTGATGATGTCATCTTCGGAATAATGGTTGGTAAGGCGCACATCATTACGGTGGGTGCCGGTGGTAAATGGATGTTCACTTTCGCCCATGCCGCCACGTTCAAAGTCAAAGCCGATGTATTCCAGCAGGAAACGGGATAATTCGCGCTGGGCGTTCACATCAAACTTGCCCCGGAACTTGGCATCGCTTGGCTCCGGCTTGCTTAAAATTTCTTTTACGAAAGGAATGAGCTCTGCCTTTAACTCGCCAAAGATCCGGTCGATGGTTGCTTCGTCCATGCCTTTTTCGTAGGTGTCCAGCATGGAAGCATAAGGCTCCATGTCCGGGTGCACGTATTTTTCCAGCTGGATGGCATTGGCGATATTTTTCTCGAGATAAGGGGCAAAGGAAGCAAAATCGTTGTTCTGCTTGGCCTCTTGCCATACTGCTTCTGCCTTGGCACGGTTTTCGACGAATTCAGAGTAAAAATCCACCGGGATGCGCTTGTTTTCGTCAAAATCTTTTTTCATGCGGAGGACAGCCTTTTTCCAGACGTCATCCAGACTGTTGTATTCTTTCTCCTCGTTGAGGGCATAAACAAGCTCCTCCATTTTTGGAGAAATGGAAAGTTCGAACTGCTTGGTGGAAAGGGCAGTAAGGCTGGAAACCACGGCATCGACGCCGTATTTTGGTGTTTCTGTTTTTAAGTCCCAATCTAATAAAACACAGGCGGTGGATAAATCCTGCATTTCTTTCAAAAGGGATTTGAGCTCCTCGAGTTTTGTCATTATTTCGACTCCTTTTCTGATTATATAACATAATCAGATTTTATCATGAAACCGGTGCAGTTGCAATGCGGGGATATTCGGTTTGCGTTTCGATGGTAAATATGCTATGCTAAACGTAAGTATAAGTTCTGTCACAGGAGTTTTTTATGAAGTTACCGGGGTATTATTCTTCCGGGCAATTTGCCCGGTTGGCGGGGGTCTCATTGAAAACCATCCGCTTCTATGATAAAAAGAATATTTTAAAGCCTTCCTACCGGAATCCCTCCGGTGCGCGTTTTTATACTGAGGAAGATTTTGCAAAGCTACAGCAAATTTTACTTTTAAAGTATCTGGGGCTTGCTTTGGAAGATATTAAGGAGTTGGCGTTTGACACCACCGACCAGCATTTGCTTCTTAATTCGCTAAAGCTACAGAAGAAACTTGTAAAGGACCGTTTGGAACAACTGCAGATGGTGGAGGAAGCTATCGATAACACGGTGTCTACCATGGAACAGGAGCAGCAGGTGGATTGGAGCCATATGCTGGAGCTGATTCATTTGACCGGCATGGAAAAGAGCTTAAAAAGCCAGTACCGTGATGCGGGCAATATTTCTGCACGAATCCGCTTGCACAGAGAATTTTCCGTAAATAAGCAGGGCTGGTTTCCATGGATTTATGAGCAATGCGGCCTGACTTCCGGAATGCGGGTATTGGAGCTTGGCTGCGGTAATGGTGCCCTTTGGACGGAAAATGCGAAAAAGCTGCCAGAGGATGTGCATATTGTTTTATCGGATGTTTCTGAGGGAATGATCCGTGACGCCCGACGTGCGGTTTCTCAGATGCAGAAGGGGGGAGTATTTTCCTTCGAGTCTTTCGACTGTCATACTATCCCCTTTGAAGATGCTTCCTTTGACCTGGTAGTCGCTAATCATCTGCTGTTTTACTGTGAAGACATTGCACGGGTGTGTCGGGAGGTAAAACGGGTGTTAAAGCCCGGAGGCCGTTTTGTTTGCAGTACATACGGAAGTAAACATATGAAGGAAATTACCTATCTGGTCCAGGCTTTCGACAGTCGCATTATGCTGGCGGCAGAGGATTTGTATGGGCTGTTTGGACTGGAAAACGGCAGCGCTATACTGGGAGAAATCTTTGACGATGTTTTAAAAGTAGAATATGAGGACGAAATCCGGTTAAAGGAACCGGAACCTTTGCTGGAATACATTTTATCCTGTCACGGCAATCAGAACCGGATGCTATTGGATAAATACAAAGAATTCAAGGCTTTTGTAACGGAAAAAATCCGTTATGGCTTCAAAATTACGAAGGAAGCCGGGGCATTTATTGCAAAAAAATAATTTTTTGCAAATTTTGAAAAAAGTACTTGAAGGTGACCTTGGGTCACCATTTATACTATAGAAAAATGAGCTTTTGTTACTGCTAAGTGTTGTATTTTACGAAAGGAAAAATGATATGAAGGGAATTATTCTTGCCGGAGGCTCCGGCACCAGACTGTATCCGTTAACCATGGTAACGTCCAAGCAGCTGTTACCTGTATATGACAAGCCGATGATTTATTATCCGCTGTCCACCTTAATGCTTGCGGGCATTAAAGATATTTTGATTATTTCCACGCCGCAGGATTTGCCGAATTTCGAGCGTCTGCTGGGAGACGGCAGCCAGTATGGTGTAACTCTTTCTTACAAGGAACAGCCAAGTCCGGACGGTCTGGCCCAGGCATTTTTGATTGGTGAAGAGTTCATCGGTGATGAGCCTTGCGCTATGGTGCTCGGCGATAATATTTTCTACGGTAACGGTTTCAGTAAGCTGCTTCGTGAGGCGGCAGTAAACAGTACGGCAGGAAAAGCCACTATCTTTGGTTATTATGTGAATGATCCGGAACGTTTCGGCATTGTGGAATTTGATGAAAACGGCAAGGTTATTTCCGTAGAAGAAAAGCCGCAAAATCCAAAATCAAATTACTGCATTACCGGTTTGTACTTCTACGATAAGCGTGTGGTAGAGTATGCAAAGCAGATAAAGCCGTCCAAGCGCGGTGAGCTGGAAATCACCGATTTGAACCGCATTTACTTAGAGGATGGCACTTTAAACGTTAAGCTTCTGGGCCGTGGCTTTGCATGGCTGGACACCGGTACCATGGATAGCTTAGTCGAAGCATCCGACTTCGTGCAGATGATTCAGAAGCGTCAGGGCATCGAGATTTCCGCGCCGGAAGAAATTGCCTTTATTAACGGATGGATTGATAAAAATACATTGCTGGAGTCAGCCGCCAAATACGGCAAATCTCCGTACGGTGAGCATTTAAAGAGAGTTGCGGAAGGCAAAATCCAGTACTAATTTCAGGAGGAAAAAGAGATGACGATTATTGTAACAGGCGGTGCCGGTTTTATCGGTTCCAATTTCGTGTTTCATATGTTAAACAAGTACCCGGAGTATCGTATTGTATGTTTTGATAAATTAACCTATGCTGGCAATTTATCTACATTAGAGCCGGTGATTAAAAATCCTAAGTTCCGCTTCGTAAAGGCAGACATTTGTGATAGGGAAGCGGTTTACAAATTGTTTGAAGAAGAGCATCCGGACATTGTGGTGAACTTTGCGGCAGAGAGCCATGTAGACCGTTCCATTGAAAATCCGGGCATTTTCCTGGAAACCAATATCATGGGTACCCAGGTTCTGATGGATGCCTGCAGAAAGTATGGCATCCGGCGTTATCATCAGGTTTCCACCGATGAAGTTTATGGTGACCTTCCGCTAGACAGACCGGACTTATTCTTCACAGAGGAAACTCCAATCCACACCAGCTCTCCGTACAGCTCCAGTAAGGCGGCGGCAGACCTTTTGGTGCAGGCATATAACAGAACCTATGGATTACCTGTTACCATCAGCCGTTGCTCCAACAACTACGGCCCGTATCACTTCCCGGAGAAGCTGATTCCGTTAATGATTGCCAATGCATTGAACGATAAGCCGCTTCCGGTCTACGGTGAGGGCATCAATGTTCGTGACTGGCTGTATGTAGAGGACCATTGTAAGGCGATTGATTTGATTATACATAAAGGAAAAGTAGGCGAAGTGTACAACATCGGCGGCCACAACGAGATGCGGAACATCGACATTGTAAAGCTTATTTGTAAGGAGCTGGGCAAGCCGGAGAGCCTGATTACTTATGTAACCGACCGCAAGGGTCATGATATGCGCTATGCCATCGACCCGGCAAAGATTCACAGAGAGCTTGGCTGGCTTCCGGAGACGAAGTTTGCGGACGGTATCAAGAAGACCATTCAGTGGTATCTGGACAACAAGGAGTGGTGGGAAACCATTATTTCCGGCGAGTATCAGAACTACTATGAGCAGATG
>JAZQJL010000175.1:0-7363 GCA_045541595.1 Lachnospiraceae bacterium
CGGATTGCCGCAGATACATTCTCACCGTTCAGAAGCACGATCTGGGAGCCGTCCTCTGCGTAATCGAGCGCGACGGAAATGTGTTCCAATGCTGCGATAACCGCGTCGGTATCTTCCTTTGCGATGCCGTGGTCACGGACATACAGACCGATGGCACGGTACATGGCACCGGTGTCTACGTACACCATGTTTCTGTCCTTTGCTAAGGACTTTGCGATGGTACTTTTTCCTGCACCTGCAGGTCCGTCAATTGCAATGTTAATTTTCTTCATAGTATTCTCCTTCCGGTCATTTGCTTAATATATAGAGCTGCCTGCCGCATAGCCCGTAGACCAGGCAATCTGCAGGTTAAAGCCTCCGGTCATGGCATCCACATCCAAAACCTCACCGGCAAAATACAGGCCGGAAACCAGCTTGGACTCCATAGTGGACGGCACAATTTCCTTAACGGAAATTCCTCCCTTTGTAATCACCGCTTCTTTATAATCCCGAAGGCCGGTGACATGCATGGTCAGATGTTTTAACAAATACCCCAGTTGCCGGCGCTCTTCCTTTGAAACAGCGTTTACTTTCTTGTCCGGGTCAATGCCGGAAAGCTCCACCATAACCTCGATCATTCTTTGCGGAAGCAGTTTGTCCAGTGCATTCTTAAAACTTTTATTCTTTGCTTCTTCAAAGTCGGATAACAGTCTTGCATCCAGTTGTTCTTCTGTTAACGCCGGTTTTAAATCCACCTGGACCACCGGAAGCTCATGTCCCTTTAAAAGTTCTTCTGCCGTATAGCTGCTGGCACTTAAGACCAGCGGTCCGCTGATACCAAAATGGGTAAACAACATTTCTCCCATGTCGGAGTACAGTACTTTTTTACCCTGCAACAGTCTTAATTCCACATTTTTTAATGTGAGTCCCATGAGCCGCGGTGCAAACTCTTCTCTCACATTTAACGCCACCAAGGACGGGGAAAGCTTTGTTACCGTATGTCCCATCTGTTTTGCGAAACGGTATCCGTCCCCTGTAGAGCCGGTACTTTGGTATGACAATCCTCCGGTTGCCACAATACAGGCATCTGCCGAAAGTTTTTCATTACGGCTGCCGTATATGATATGTTGAAAATGATTTTCCTCTGCTACAATATTTTTCACTTCAGAGTTTAAGTTTATGTGTACTCCCAGCTGTTCCATATACCGTTGCAGCACTTTTATTACATCGGAAGAATGATCCGACTGCGGAAATACTCTCATGCCCCGCTCGGTTTTTATTTCCAGACCGATACGCTCAAAGAAATCCATAACCGCCATATTATCAAAGGTGTGAAAGGCGCTGTATAAAAATCGCGGATTAGTTACAATCTGTTTCATCAAATCTTCCATATCACAGGCGTTGGTAATATTGCAACGGCCTTTTCCTGTAATAAACAACTTTTTTCCAAGCTTTTCATTCTTATCAAACAGATGGACTTCATTTCCGTTTTCTGCAGCTGCAATGGCAGCCATCATTCCGGCCGCACCGCCACCGACTACAATTACTTTACTCATAGAATCTCCTTTTTAGTCAATACTTAAAAAAAGTATTCCGCCATGAGAAGTCTCTCCCCATAACGCAAGAAGGGTAAGCACAGGCTGACCTTATGCTTACCTTCCGAGATATACATCATCTAATTCATACTCTAAGTGTCCGCTGTGATATGGTCCGCCTTCGATACTGATATAAATCTTTTTATACTGAGGCAGATTATCCAATATACTTTGTGCAAGAACATCAATGATAGAGCCTTCCACAGAAGCTCCAACATCGATAACCGGCACCGCATCGGACATAAAATCTATTCTGACACTGTCGTCATTTATAATAATATCGTTGATTCCGAGGTAAAAACCTTCATCCTCCAAAGCTTCCACTACCTGCTCTACAATCAGCTCCGGTGTAAGTTCATCTTCTAAGGTAACCAACACCGATATTGCTTCTTTTTCAAGACTATCCGGATTTAAGGTATAGATGGTAATTTCCATATTTTCTAACGGAGCTATGGTAGAAACATTGTTATTCTCCGGTTCTGCCGGGGTAATTGTGGCAGCAGAGGTTGGGGCAACCGTGGTTGGCGTAGGCGCCTTTGTCGGAGTTGCCTTATCATTTTTTCCGCAGCCGGAAAGAAGAAAAGCAACGCAAATGCATAACATGACATATATGAAATTTTTCTTCTGCATGATATGCACCTCCCGTTAAATTATTCTGCCACTCTCGTGCTTTATCATCGCAGATAACTATGTCATTTGTATGTTATTCCTGTGTCAAAATTAGATTTTTTTGCCTATTTTGTTTTTAATACACTTTTGTTCTTTACCAGATAATCCAATAAAGAAATAACTGTAAGTGCAAAGGAAAGCCAGATAAATACGGTTTCCAGAATTGCAAACCAGTCATAGGACAGATGTACAATCAAAAGACAGCACATAATCATCTGGGCGGTCGTTTTGAATTTTCCCCAGTAGCTGGCAGCAAGTACAAGACCGCCTTCCGCCGCCACCAGACGGAATCCGCTGATGATGAATTCTCTCGCTACAATTACAATGGCTACAATGAGGTTTAAGGTTCCCTGCTCCACAAAGCAAAGCAATGCCGTACAAACTAAAAGTTTATCTGCCAAAGGATCCATAAACTTGCCAAAATTGGTTACCAGATTATGCTTTCTTGCCAGGTGTCCGTCCAAAGCATCCGACAGACAGGCAATCACGAAGATACCAAGGGCAATCCAGTTGCCGTAAGGAATGGTATCCACTAAGAAAAACACAAGAAAAAACGGTATCATACACATTCTGAAAATGGTTATTTTATTTGGTAAATTCATAATAGTCCTCCTAATCCCAGTCAGAAACCGCTTCGCCCACCAGATCATATTCCTTCGCCCGGGTAATCTTTACATCCACAAACTCCCCGGAAAGGTACGAGTCCTTGGAATGCACAAAAACAAAGCCATCCACGTTCGGTGCGTCCATATAGGAACGTCCAATGAAAATATCGTCCTCCGGAAGCTTTCCTTCAATCATGACACGAAGGGTTCTTCCTACTTTTTCTTCGCCGCGCTTCTTAGAAATCTGTTGTTGCAACTTCATAAGTTCTTTCTGACGCTGTACTTTGACCTTCTTGGTAATTTGCCCCTTCATCCGGGCCGCGGCAGTATTTTCTTCCTTGGAGTAGGTAAACACACCAAGACGTTCAAATCCTGCCGACTTTACAAATTCCATAAGCTCCTGATGCTCCTCTTCCGTTTCCTGCGGAAAACCGGTAATTAATGAGGTTCTCAGCGCAATATCCGGAATTTCTCTGCGGAGCTTTGCAATCAGTGCATCCAGTTCCTGATGGGTGGTACGCCTGCCCATACGCTTTAATACAGTATCCGCCGCATGCTGGATTGGCATATCAAGATAATGACAAATCTTTGGCTGACGCTTCATGGTTTCAATAAGTTCATCCGTAATCTCTTCCGGATAACAATACAGCAGACGAATCCACTCAATGCCTTCAATTTCGCAAAGGCGGTCAAGCAGTTCCGGCAGCATCTTTTTGCCGTACAAATCCACACCGTAAACGCTGGTTTCCTGGGCAATCAGGGTAAGTTCCTTTACACCGCCCTCAGCCAAAAACTGCGCCTCTTTTATGAGACGTTCCATCGGAATACTGCGGTAACTTCCACGCAGGGAAGGAATAATACAGTAAGTACAATGTTTATCGCAGCCTTCGGCGATTTTTAAGTAGGAAAAATATCCGCCGGTGGTATTGACACGGTTTGTTTCCGGTAACGGCAGAGCCTGTAAATCCGCATAATACTCCGCTTTCTTTCCTTCCAGCGCATCTTCAATGGCCTCTACGATTTTATCGGTAGCCGTAGTGCCGAGAACCGCATCCACCTCCGGAATTTCTGCAAGGATTTCCGACTTATACCGTTCTGCAAGACAACCGGTAACCAAAAGCGCCTTAAGCCTGCCAAGATTTTTATACTCTGCCATTTCTAAAATAGTTTGAATACTTTCTTCCTTTGCATCATGGATAAAGCAGCAGGTGTTAATGACAATAATGTCTGCCTCCGGCTCTTCATTCGTTAAGGAATATCCCTTATCCCGAAGAAGTCCCAGCATCACTTCACTATCCACCAGATTTTTATCACAGCCTAACGAAACAAATAATACGTTCATTCAGGAACACCTTTCTAATTCTTTCTTTCTGCCGCTTCCAGGCAATTCTTCATTAACATGGCAATGGTCATCGGACCAACACCACCCGGAACCGGAGTAATGGCACCGGCAATCGGCTCTACTTCTGCATATGCCACATCGCCGCAAAGCTTCTTGCCTTCCAGACGATGGATGCCAACGTCAATTACGGTTGCACCCGGCTTAACGTACTCAGCAGTAATAAACTGAGGTTTTCCGATGGCAACGATAAGAATATCCGCTCTCTTTGTTACTTCCTTTAAGTCCGCAGTTCTGGAATGGCATACGGTTACGGTGGCATTTTCTCTTAACATCAGGGCAGCCATTGGCTTACCTACGATGTTACTTCTGCCCACAACCACACATTCCTTACCTGCAATATCAATGTCAGAACGCTTTAACAATTCAATAATTCCAGCAGGGGTACATGAAACAAAGCCCTCCTTGCCAATCCATAAGTGGCCTACGCTTACCGCATGGAAACCGTCCACGTCCTTGTCCGGAGAAATTGCTGCAATTACCTTATCCTCGTCCATATGCTTCGGAATCGGAAGCTGTACTAAAATACCGTCCACATCTGCTCTGTTATTCAGCTCGGCAATTAAGTCCAGTAATTCTTTTTCCGTTGTTTCTTCTGCCAGTTCATAAGACAGGGAACGGAAGCCCACATATTCACAGGCTTTCTTTTTATTACCAACATACACAGAGGATGCCGGGTCATTACCTACCTGGATTACAGCTAACGTAACCTCTTTGCCCTCTGCCTTTCTTTTTTCAGTTGCTGCTTTTACTTCGTCTTTAATCTGCGCAGAAATTAATTTTCCATCAATAATTTGTGCCATAAAATCCTCCTTGTTTGTATTACATCAGAGGTGCCAACACTCTCAGCACCGCCTGAGCAAGTCTTTTCACTATATTTTTTTGTGTCATAGCATAGGTCTGTTCCGTAGATGCTTCTATGGTCTCCAGCAAATCTGCTTTGACTTCTGCCACCACCGGTGTGCGGTAAAAAAAGGTGCCGCATTCAAAATGGAGATACAAACTTCTGTAATCCAGATTGATTGTACCGACAATAGCAAATTTATCATCACATACAAAAGATTTTGCATGGACAAATCCCGGATCATACTGATAAATCTTTACGCCGCCCTTAACCAGTTGCGGATAATAAGACTGCGTCAGGATATATACATACTTTTTATCCGGAATACCCGGAGTTATAATACGCACATCCACGCCACGTTTTGCCGCCAAAATAAGCGCCGTCATCATTTCATTATCAATTACCAGATATGGCGTAGACATATAAATATACTCCTGGGCAGTATTTATCATGTTAAGAAATACCGACTCCGAAACATTTTCCCGATCAAGCGGCGAATCTCCGTATGGCTGAACATAGCCTTCTGCCGCCACCGGATTCGGAGTAAGCACTCCCGGCATATAACGGCGGATATCCTCTTCCTTGTCCATTTTTACACTATTCCATGTAATCAGAAACATGGACGTAAGATTCCATACCGCATCACCCTTTAGCATAACTGCAGTGTCTTTCCAGTAGCCAAACCGTTCTTTCAGGTTAATATACTCATCTGCCAGATTCCAACCGCCCATAAATCCCACGTTACCGTCAATGATTGTAATTTTGCGGTGGTCTCTGTGGTTCATAACCAAGGAAAAAAACGGAATTACCGGATTAAAAGCAACACTTTTAATACCATACTCCTCCAATTTTTTATAGTACTTGTATGGCAACAAGGCCACACATCCCATGTCATCATACATAAAACGGACTTCCACACCTTCTGCTACTTTTTGCTTCAGAATTTGTAAAATACCGTCCCACATATACGTTTCTTCCACAATAAAATATTCCATAAAAATGAAGCGTTTTGCTTTGCGGAGTTCTTCCAGTAGTACAGGATAACAAGCCTCGCCACTGCTATAATAATGGGATTCCGTGTTTCGATAAGCCGGATAATGGGCGCAATCGTTGATGTAACGCATTTGACCATAAGCCGTCTTATCCTCCTCATATACCGTTTCAAGAATGGTGTCCTCTGAAACAGAAAATGCCGATATTTTAGCAGCCGCCTTATCCATGCGGATACGCATTCCTTTGGTTGGACGCTTATCTCCGAATATCAAATACAAAATACCGCCAAACAGCGGAAAGCTCAAAATCGGAATAATCCAGGCCAGTTTATATGCCGGATTGTCATCCTTGTTAATGATATAAAGCACAACCAAAAGGCTGAGGGCCGCTAAAAGCAGGTTTAATTCTCTAGAATATTCCGTTAGTTTTGTAAGCAGGCTGATTCCCCAAAAAATCTCAATCAGAATAATCAGGCCGACAACAAACACCCGCTTGGATATAAAATTTAAAATCTTGTTAATAAATTTCATGCTGCTTCACCCTTTCAAAAGGAGGCCTTTTCGCATATTTTACATTACATAACCCAAAAAGTCCAGTATCTCATATGTCAATTTTTTATAAACTCTGCATATACTGTAATTGAATCAAAATAATCTGAGGTCAAATCCATGGATTACAGCAAAACTCACTACTATAAGTATACCGCACCTTCTAATCCAAAACAGGCACGTTCTACGATTCCTGTTTTCGAAGTTGACGATGTTCCGGCAACTCCGGGCGAAGGTCCGGCAGGCTCCGCCACACCTGATTTAGGTGCCAACATCGGTTCGGAAAATGTACCTGCATCTCCTGATGAAGGTTATCTTCCGACACCTTCTCTTCCATCCCAGCCAACTCCACCAAATATTCCGTTTCCTCCGGTGGGCGGCGGCACTACAACCACTCCGTCCCGTCCAAACACAAACACAGGAAACAACGTCTTTTGGAGTTACACCTGGCTTACACCTATCTTTGGTAACTCCTCCATGTCTTCCGTAGCACAGGCACGTTTTTATAACGTAAATGCCATGTTGGAGCCGGTAGACATCTACATCAACGGTCAGCTGGTCGCTTCCGATCTTGACTATAGTGAGTACACTGACTACTTATACATTATTCCGGGCTACTATAATGTAACCGTTTATCGCAGAACTAATCCGGGTTATCCGTTTATCAGCACACGGGTAAATTTTGTAAGAAATTCCATCTGCACGATTTCCCTGATTGGAACCGTGGATAG
>JAZQJL010000176.1:0-4642 GCA_045541595.1 Lachnospiraceae bacterium
GGTTGGGATTTCGCCATTTTTGACATTGGCCAACAGTTCGCCGGTAGGAACCACGGAAGCAGCATTGTGCTTTGCTGTACGGTCAGCATTGTTCTTTGCCTCTTCCTCATTGTAAAGCTCTAATTTCACTCTATTAAAAAACTTTTGATAATCTGCAATATGCTCTTCCTTTAACGCATCATAACTTTTGGTAAGACCGTCCGCTAATTTCTTATTTACGTAAGCTTCCGGCTCTTCGCCCCAAAAGTTAGTGGCGGCGCAGTAATACAGGGTAACTTCTTCCGCATTCTCGGCCACCAGGGAGCGGCCCATGGCATAAAGCTTGCCGCCTTTGGCGGTGCCGGTAACTTTTGTGTAGAAGGAAAGGCCGTCATCTGCCAGCTGACCCCACAGCGCTACACCGTTGTCGTTGGTACGCATGGTGCCGCCGAAGAAGTGCCAGCGCTCCATTTTGGCCTGGAAATTTATTTTTTGGGCACCGGTGGCCTTCATGTGAATGACCAAAAGATTGGCCGGTGCAGAAATGAAGTATTCTTTTTTATAGGTAGTGTCTGCGGTACGATAGGTGGTAGTACAAACAGCGTTATTTAAATCTAAGTCTCTGTGATACTCTAAAATTTCTCCCGGGTCCTTCTGGTCAATCATTAAGTCTCCCAGGGTTTGATAGACACGCATGTCATTGGGACATCCGGCAAAGGCCAATTGCATCAGGTCTTCCGCCTCGGAAATTTTTCCGTCCAAAATAAGCTGACGAACCTTTGGCAGGGCCTCTCTGGCATCCGGATTATTGCGGTCGGTATAGCCGCCGGACCACATGGTTTCTTCGTTTAAGGCAATCTGGTCACGCACGGTGCCGCCAAAAACCATGGCCCCCAGTTTTCCGTTGCCGAGAGGAAGGGCTTCTTCCCATATACTTGCAGGTTGATTAAACCAAATTGTTCCCATAGTACTTCTCCTTCTGCTTCCATTTTCTTTCCTGATTATATCATACGGATTTTTGATGTACAAGCTAAGAATAGGTTTTCTGCTTACTGTTAGTAGCTTCCCCTGCGGTATTCTGCGGGGGAAACGCCTTCTTTTCGCTTAAAGACGGTGCTGAAATAACCGGCATCAGGAAAGCCGCATTGCGTACCGATTTCAGCTACGGAAGTATTGGAGTGGCGCAGCAGATATTTTGCTTCACTGAGCCTGCGGTGGGTCAGATATTCCATAGGGCGCATATGCATGGTGTCCTTAAAAACACGGCATAAATGCTGGGGGGAGATGCCTGCCAGGTCCGCTAAAGCGGTCATGGAAAAATCTTCGTGAAAATGGTCATCAATAAAATTTAAGACCGGCATTAACAGCTCGCTTTTATCGGTACCGCCGGAGGCACTTTTGTTCGCCACCTGGCGGTGAAATTCCAGGAGATATTCGTACATGAGCCCGGAACAGGTATAGTCACCAAATACCTTGTCTGTTTTTTGGGCAACAAATATTTTGTTATATATTTTTTCCAGGGAACCGCAATCGTCCGGTTTTATGGCAATCGGCCGGTTAAGATGCAGTTCGCTGGTGATTTGCGGACAGGCATAGCCATCGAATACGACCCACCGGACTTCCCAGTTTCCGTTAACCGGATAATATTCATGGGGAACATCCTTAGGAAGAAAGAAAAACCATCCTTCCGAAAGGGTGATGGCAGAGGAATCGACTTTTAAACAGCCCTGTCCCTTTGCACTATATAAAAGCTGATTCCAGTAATAACCCTCCGGCCGGTGAACATGGCCCTGATACTCACTGCCGCCAATACCTACGAGAAAAATCGGAAGCTGGCGGACCTGGGCGTTGGCCGGGTAGATATTTTGATTTACAGGCATGGCAGATACCTCCCGCGATGGTTTAAATTACTTCTGGAAACAGTATACAACAAATCGCTGCACGTGACCAGCAAATTCTGAAATCTGAACATGAAAATTTAACAAAAAGTCCTTGGAATCGGCATTTTACCAAAAAACACTTTTGAAATTTGAACATATATGAAAGGGAATGTTCAGAATTTGAAATTGTTATGGAATGGGAAAAATGGTATGCTAAAATCAAGAAAACGTATATCGGAGAAAGGAACAAAAACTTATGAATACACCACTTGCACATACCCCGCCAATGGGCTGGAATTCCTGGAACACCTTTGGCTGGAACATTAATGAAGAACTGATTAAAACCGTTGCGGATTATTTCGTGGAAAGCGGCTTAAAGGATGCCGGCTACGAATACATTGTCATCGATGACTGCTGGAGTGAAAAGCAGCGGGATGAGAACGGCAGACTGGTACCGGATAAATCCAAGTTTCCAAACGGCATTAAACCGGTGGCGGATTACATTCACTCCAAGGGCTTAAAGTTTGGTATTTACTCCTGTGCCGGAACCCATACCTGCGCCGGTTATCCGGGCAGCTTTGAGCATGAATTTGATGATGCGGAAACCTTCGCGGAATGGGGCGTGGATTACTTAAAATATGATTACTGCTATAAGCCGAAATGTGCGGACGGAGAAAATTTGTACAAACGTATGGCAATGGCACTCCGCAACTGTGGAAGAGACATTGTGTTCTCCGCCTGCAACTGGGGAAATGACGGTGTGTTAAACTGGATTCGGGAATCTGGTGCCCATCTGTTCCGCTCCACCGGAGACATTCAGGACAATTGGCTTTCCATTCAAAGTATTGTGGAGTCCCAGCTGACTCATGAAGCCTACAGCGGTGTATACTGCCATAACGACATGGACATGCTGGTGGTAGGCATGCACGGTAAGGGTGATAATGCCGAGGTGCTGGGCAAAGTAGTCGGCGGTTGTACCGATACGGAGTACAAAACGCATTTCGCCCTTTGGGCCATGAAAAACTCTCCGCTGATGATTGGTTGCGACGTCCGCAGGATGACACCGGAAACCAAGGAGATTTTAACGAATGCAGATATTATTGCACTGAATCAGGATATAGAATGTCGCGGACCGTACTGCATCCGCCAGTGGAACAATCCGGAAAAGGTATTTGCACTTATAAAGCCTCTGAGTGGCGGCGACTACGCCATCGGAATGTTTAACTTCAGCGATAAGACCAGTGAGATGTCCCTGCAGTTTTTTGACATCGGTCTGCCAACATCCTCCGGCAGAGGCTTAGAGCTGTATGACTGTCATAAGCATGAGAGCATCGGCACCTTTACGGAGCGGTACGCAGTGCAGATTCCGTCCCATGACTGTCTGGTATTCCGCGCAAAGGTTGTGAAGCGGTAATGGCAAATTATAAAACCTGTAAGGAATGCGGGGCAGAGCTTATGGCGGATGACATTTCCATCCACCGCAAGCTGGTACTTCGAAATGCAGAAGAGTTTTTCTGCATCGACTGTCTGGCAGAGCGGCTTGGCTGTACCCGTGCCGATATAGAGAAGCTGATACAATATTACAGAGACAGCGGAGAATGCACGTTGTTTCGGTAAAACAGTGTTATGAGAAGGAGAAGAGAATGTTTGTAGCAAATGAAAACCGATATGAAACCATGAAATATAATCGTTGCGGCAACAGCGGCCTGATGCTGCCGGCAGTATCTTTGGGGCTTTGGCAGAACTTCGGCCACAAGGGCTGTTTTGCCAATATGGAGGAGATGATTCACACTGCTTTTAACCTGGGTATTACCCACTTTGATCTGGCAAACAATTACGGCCATCCGTATAACGGCAGTGCAGAGGAAAACTTCGGCAGAATTTTAGACGATATGCGCCACTACCGGGACGAACTGTGTATTTCCACCAAGGCCGGTTATGAGATGTGGCCGGGACCTTACGGAAACCGTAACGGCTCCAGAAAGTATCTGCTGTCCTCCTTAGACCAGAGTTTAAAGCGTATGAAATTAGATTATGTGGATATTTATTATCACCATATTTTTGACCCGAATACTCCACTGGAGGAAACGGCGCTGGCACTGGATCAGGCGGTACGGCAGGGCAAGGCTTTGTATGTGGGTATCTCCAATTATAATCGCCAACAGACGGAAGAAATCCTGGCAATTTTTAAGGAGTTAAAGACGCCGTTTATTGTAAACCAGCCATCCTACGCCATGCTTAACCGCTGGGTAGAAGGGGACGGGCTGGACAAATTCGTGAAAGAAAACGGTGTCGGCCTGGCGGTATTTTCTCCGTTATATCAGGGACTTCTGACTAATAAGTATTTAAACGGCGTGCCGGCGGATTCCCGCATCGGCAAAGGAGAAACCTGGATCGGAAGCCAGTTAACGGAAGCTATGGTGGCAAAGCTGAATAAATTAAATGCCGTGGCAGAGCGCCGCGGGCAGAAGCTTTCCCAGATGGCACTTTCCTGGGTACTGCACAATCCGGCAGTGGCCACTGTATTGATTGGCGCCAGCCGTCCGGAACAAATCGTGGAAAATGCAGCCTGCATAGAGCACCTGGATTTTGCTACAGAGGAAATTGCAGAAATCGAGAAGATACTGGCAGAGTAGGGAAGGATACGATATGAGAAAATTAGGAGTATTTTTGTGTATGATGGCAACAGTAGTTTTGGCGGCATGCGGAACAAAGAATGAGAATCAGGAAACCCCGGCACCAACAGCCGGTACCGAGGTGCCGGCTGCGCCGACAGAAGCTCC
>JAZQJL010000177.1:0-7421 GCA_045541595.1 Lachnospiraceae bacterium
GGCGGTCAACGGCAGCGTATTGCCATTGCCAGAGCGTTGATTCGTGATCCAAAGGTAATTGTGCTGGATGAGGCAACTTCCGCTTTAGACAGTGTTTCTGAACGGGAAATTCAAAATGCCCTGGAAAACCTGATGGAAGGAAGAACCACCTTTGTGGTGGCTCACCGCCTGTCTACCATTCGTAATGCAGACAAAATTGCAGTGGTGGGGGATGGCATTTGTAAGGAATATGGTACTTATGAAGAGTTGATGAACCGCAAAGGTGCTTTTTATGAACTGCGGAAGCTTCAAATTGAGTAGAAAATTAGAAAACGATTAGAAAAAAACACAAAATTTTCATCTGTTTCTTATTGACTTTTTTGCCAATATGAAGGAAACTATATAACGTAAACATTGTAAAACAAAATCTTGTTTATAGAGAAAGGATGGTAATACATTATGGGAATTATCGCACGTTTCAGAGACATTATGGCAGCTAACATCAACGCACTTCTTGACAAGGCAGAGGATCCGGAAAAGATGATCGACCAGTTAATGAGAGATTTAGTAGACAATCTGGCTGATGTTAAGAAAGAAACAGCAGGTGTTATTGTTGCAGAAAAGAGCGCAGAGCGTGAATTGGATGCCTGCAAGAAGGAAATTGAAGAACTTACTACATATGCAACAAAGGCGATTCAGGCAGGTAATGATGAGGATGCCCGCAAGTTCTTAACAGAAAAGGCAACTCTTACCGGAAAGCTTACCGGTCTTACAGAAAGCTATAACTTAGCAAAGCAGAATGCAGACAATATGCGTGCTATGCACGATAAACTCGTAAAGGATATTCAGGAACTGGAATCCAGAAGAGAAATGATTAAGGGCAAGATGGCAGTTGCAAAGGCACAGAAGAAGATCAACGAGATGACCGGCAGCGCTATTTCCAATGCAAACAGCAGCATTGCAGCTTTTGAACGTATGGAAAATCTTGCAAACAAGATGTTGGATGAAGCAGAAGCATTAGCAGAGCTGAACAAGGGTGCAGACTCCAAGATTGAAGACATCAAGAGCAAGTATTCTGCTGCAAATGATAATATCGAAGCAGAACTGGCAGCTTTAAAAGCAGGATTAAATAAGTAATTCAGAATAACTAACCAATGTCCTGTGTAGAATTTCTGCACAGGACATTTTTGTAAAGGAGAATACAATAATGGGTAGAGCAGGTGGAGGAAGCCGCGGTGGCGGAGGCGGTCGTAGTTTTGGCGGACGTAGCAGCGGAAGCAGTATTGGCCGCAGCGGAAGCAGCTTTAGCAGAAGCAGTGGCGGAAGAAGTGGTAGCAGTTTTGGCAGCTCCGGTCACATTGGAGGCAGCTCTGGCGGACATTATCACAGACCAAGACCGATTCATATTCATCCGGGCTTTGGTCGTAAAACAGTAATTATCAATAACAGTGGAAATACAACCTATACGGGTACCAATAATACAGGTTCAAATAATAACGGCCCGGGCACATATGCAAATCCAACTACCGATACAACAAATTCTGCGGGCTCAGCTGCAACTGCGCAGCAGGTCTATACTGCGCCAAAAGAACTGACTCCGGAGCAGAAACTGGCAAGAGCAGAGCGCATGGCAAAGGAAGCGGGGGAAAATAAGAAAGGTTCTGTTAAGCTATTGTTTATTTCTCTGATATTGCTTGTTGTCGGCGTGTTTCTTGCAATTTCAACCAAACCGAAGGTGTTTGAAAAAGTAAATTTAAATGGCACGGTAGATGTTGGATATACTTATGATGATGGCTTTACGGAAGGCAGTGGAATGACAGAGGCTGCCTGCAATGAGTTTTATTTAAAAACCGGTATTCCGTTGTATTTCTATACAGTAAAAGAATACGATAAGTCAGTTTCTACTTGTGACAGCTATACCGTCGGCTTATATAGCGATTTGTTTAACGATGAAAATCATGTCCTGATTGCCTATTACGACAATGTGAACTGGTGGAGTTGGGAAATCGGTGATCGGGTAAAAAAATATATGCCGGAATCTGAAGTGAATAAATTATTAGATGAAATTGACTATTACTGGAGCTTTGACAATTTAACCAATGATGCAGTACTTGCCGAAGGAATTGCAAGTTATCAGGAAAAGCTAATGACAGTGAAATCCGGTGGAAACGGTCTTGCAATTGGTCTTATGATTGCCGGGCTGGTGATGCTTGTAGTAGCAATTTACCGTTACATCAATTATGGTTCTGAAGCTAAAAAGTACGAAGAAGAGGCAAAAACAATCCAGGCACAAATTATTTTAAGTAAGCCACTGGAAACCTTCGGCAATCAGGAAGTAGAAAATTTAAAGGATAAGTATGACAAAATGTAAGTGAGTCCGGAAAGGAGTGGCAGTATGTCAAAGAAGATTCATGTAAGACCTTCCGGAGAACAGTCTAAGGTGGGATTTGCCGTTGGTATTATCTTTTGCCTGATCGGTCTGTTTGTAGCCATTCCTGTGTTTGGAATATTTGGAGTTTTCTGGACGGCAATAGCGGGCTGGATCACTTACACCCACTGGAGAAACGGTTTTACGGACAAAAAGATCGCCAGCAAAGTAATCGAAATCGAAGATACGGAGGACGGAAACATTACAGTTACATCCCATCCGGGCTTTGGTGCCTCCTACACGATTAATGAATCGGAACGGAGCAGCGGCAGTGATATTGAGAGCCGCTTAAAATCCCTGCAGAATTTATACGACCAGCGCTTGATTACCAGAGAAGAGTATGATGAGAAAAAGCAGGAAATTTTAAAAGAATTATAAAATACCAAAGACAAGGGTAATTTTTAAGTATTTCTATTATGAAGTGCTTGACAATATGCAAATCCGGTAGTAAAATACAGAAAACTTTTAAGAAAGGTACAGAGTACAATGAATCTTAGAAAGAGCCTCAATAATAATATGTACTATTACAGACGTATTAGCCTGTAACCGGGTAAGATGCACGGTGTAGGGCGGATAGGTCTTATATGTCGTGCATAAATCGAGGTAATAATTCATTGGAACCGAAATAGAATTATTAAAGTGATGAGAGCACCGACATATAAGATATGTCCGGTGCTCTTCGTGCGTTTAGAGGTAATTCATTGATACGGAAAGAGGTGGATGATTATGATAAAATATCCGGATTATGAAAACTGTATTGTAAACCTGGCGGCCGCTGTACTGCAGGAATTTGGCGCAGATACGGGAGAAACCAAAGGATTACCGGTTTGTAAGGAATTATTTGAAAAAAATTATAAGAACATTGTGGATCTTCTTTTGGATGGTATGGGAATTTCCGTTATGGAGAAAAATCTGAAGAAAAGCGGATTTTTCAGAAGTCATCTGTTACATAGTTACAGCTCTGTATTTCCGCCGACTACAGTGGCAGCAACCACATCCATTGACAGCGGGAAATATCCGGCAGAGCATGCCTGGCTTGGCTGGGACTGCTATTATCCTAAAGTGAATGAAACTGTTACCGTGTTTTTAAATGTCAAGCAGGGGACCGAAGAGCCGGCGGCAGATTATCATGTAGCCGGTACGTTCTGCGGTTATGAAAATATTGTATCACAAATTCAGTCAGTAGGCGGACAGGCATTTTATTCCACGCCCTTTGCTTACCCGAATCCGGGGGATTTTGATGCAGTACTGGAACGTATCGGCGATTTATGCAAAAAGGATGGAAAAAAATATATTTATGCTTATTGTAACGAACCGGATTACACCATGCACCGGAAGGGCTGCTTTTGCAAGACTTCCGTAGAGGTAATCCGAAGCCTGGAAAAGAAGGTGGAAGCATTGGCTGAAACATTGGAAGATACGCTGATTATCATCACTGCAGACCATGGACATATCGATGGTAAAAATGCCTGTATTTTAGACTATCCGAAACTGATGGAGTGTTTAGAACGGCTTCCGTCCATTGAACCGAGAGCGTTGAATTTGTTTATTAAAGACGGGTATCACGAGCAATTTGTTACTGAATTTAATAAAGAGTTTGGCGATACATTTTTATTACTAAGTAAGGATGAAGTTAAGAAACAAAAGCTCTTTGGCCCGGGCACGGAGCATCCGCAGTTTGACGGCATGCTTGGCGATTATCTGGCGGTGGCAACCGGTGATTTGTCAATCTTTAATACGCAGGAAGAAAAAGAAAAGTTTATAGGGGTCCATGCCGGACTCACGAAAGAAGAAATAGAAATACCGCTGATAGTAGTAGAGAAAAAGTGAGGATAAACTAATGACTCGATTAGCAACAATAGAAGACATAGAAAGAGTAAATGAGCTTAGAAAGCAGGTAAATGATTTGCATGTTAACAGCCGTCCGGACCATTTTAAGGCAGGATGGAATGAGGAGTTACAGAATCATGCAAAGGAATGTATAGAAGCAGAGAATAAGGATATTCTGGTGGCAGAACGAAACGGTATTATTTGTGGTTTTGCCTGCGTAGATTACATAGATGTTCCGGAATCTCCATACCGTTTTCCTAAACATTTTTACCATGTGGGTGAATTTGGAGTGGACAAAGCCTTTCAGCGTCAGGGCGTGGCAACGGAGCTGGTGGCATTTATGAAGGAGCATGCAAAGGGAAAGGGATTCTCACAAATAGAATTGGATGTATGGGAGTTTAATTCAGAAGCCATAGAATTCTATGAGGCTGTTGGGTTTCTGTGTATCAGAAGATATATGGAGATGAAATTGTAAAATCGAAAATTTGTATACCCCAAACAAAACATGGCAATACTATCCGTAAAAAGAAAGCGAGGTAGTACCATGTTCAAACACGAAAAGCAGTTATTTCATCCGGTCAATGTGGAACGTCCTAATCCGCAGTATGCCGCCCTTATGCAGGAACAGCTGGGCGGTGCCAATGGCGAGTTAAAGGCAGCCATGCAGTATATGTCCCAGAGCTTCCGCATCAAGGACCCTGAAATTAAAGACTTGTTTCTGGATATTGCGGCGGAGGAGCTTAGTCATATGGAAATGGTGGCGCAGACCATCAACCTGTTAAACGGCCACGATGTGAATGCGGCAAGTGTTCCTGCTGGCGAAATCCAGACACATGTGCTTACAGGATTAAATCCGGGACTTATCAATGCTTCCGGCTATTCCTGGACCGGCGATTATGTTTCCGTCACCGGTGATTTATGTGCAGATTTGCTCTCTAATATTGCTTCCGAGCAGCGTGCTAAGGTGGTATATGAGTATCTGTACCGTCAGATTAACGATAAGTGTGTGCGAGAAACCATCGACTTTCTGTTAAACAGGGAAGAAGCACATAACGCCATGTTCCGTGAGGCTTTTAATAAGGTGCAGAACAGTGGTTCCAATCAGGATTTCGGTACTACAAAGGCGGCAAAAATGTATTTCAGTATGTCGTCGCCATCCCCGGCAAATAGCGGCTTAGACAAGGTAGAAGGCAAGCCGGTTTCTTTTAAATAAATATTGCGGGAGCCCGGCAGAAAATGCTTAACTTTTAGTAAGAACAGCAAGTTTTGAGGGGCTCCTTTTATTGTATTTAAAAGTGGTATATGCTATACTTTTTATGAGGAATTCTTCAAGGGAGAGAAGAAAAATTATGGGTACCTATTGTGGAAAGAATTGTGGGGAATGTACATACCAAAACGAGCTTTCCTGCTCTGGAAAAGCCGGGAAAAATAGGACTTGTGATTTGTCTGATAATACACGTTCTAATTTTTTTTAAAGTTTCTAAAGAACATGGTTCCTATAGAGTTGCAGCCTTGCTTGGAATAGCAAATATCGTAGTAAATGTGGTAGAACTGATGCTTGGAATAGAAGATATTTATATTCTTTTTATGCTTGCTGCAGTTCAGGTTGCTGTGTTATTGTTCTCTGAATATCATGAATATAAAGCTCATACAGAGGTGGTAATGGCTGTAAGTCCCATTATTTCTGAGCAATGGGACAACTTTTGGAAGTGGAATATGTATTCCTGAATTGGACTTATTGTCAGTATGTTTATGATTTTTTTTAATGCCAAGGTTAGCTGCGCAGGCATTATTAGCGTCTTCTGTTGGTATACTTGTGGCGGGAATAAAAAAACTTGTTTGTATCGTACCGCTCAGGCATTTAGAAGTTGGACAAGGCAGTAAAAGATTGATAAAAAAACACTAGCTTTTTTTATAAACATAGTGTATAATTATAAAGATGGGTGTACTATGCCCAAATGCGGGGCGCTGTCCCGAGACTTCTGAACAGAATATTGCATGTCAGTATGTTGTTCAGTTGTTTCGGCGGCTCCGTAAATAATATTAAAAAAGGAGATTAAGAAACATGAGTTACAAGAGTTTTTCCATGGAACTGGCTGGCAGAACCCTTACCGTAGATGTGGGTCGTGTTGCAGCTCAGGCAAACGGTGCAGCATTCATGCACTATGGTGATACTGTTGTATTATCCACAGCAACAGCATCCGAAAAGCCACGTGATGGCATTGATTTCTTCCCTCTTTCCGTAGAGTACGAAGAAAAGTTATATTCCGTAGGTAAAATCCCTGGCGGTTTTACAAGAAGAGAAGGTAAGGCATCTGAAAATGCTATCCTTACTTCCCGTGTTATCGACCGTCCGATGCGTCCTTTATTCCCTAAGGACTACAGAAACGACGTTACCATCAACAACATGGTTATGTCCGTAGATCCGGAGTGCAGCCCTGAACTTACCGCTATGCTCGGTTCTGCAATTGCAGTAGCAATTTCCGACATCCCATTTGATGGCCCATGCGCAACTACACAGGTTGGTATGATTGATGGCGAATTGGTTTTCAATCCAAATGCATCCCAGAATGCGGTATCTGACTTAAAGCTTACCGTTGCTTCCACAAGAGACAAGGTAATCATGATTGAAGCAGGTGCAAATGAAATTCCGGAAGCTAAGATGATTGAAGCTATCTACGCTGCTCACGCTGTTAACCAGCAGGTAATCGAGTTCATCGACAAAATTGTTGCTGAATGCGGTAAGGAAAAGCATTCCTACACCAGCTGTGCTATTCCGGAAGAATTATTCGCAGCTATCCGCGAAATCGTTCCTCCTGCAGAGATGGAAGTAGTTATGTTCGCAGAGCAGAAGCAGGTTCGTGAAGACAGAATCCGCGACTTAAAGGACAAGCTGGCTGAGGCATTTGCTGATAACGAAGAGTGGCTTCCTCTCATTGATGAGGCTGTTTATCAGTACGAAAAGAAGACCGTACGTAAGATGATCTTAAAGGATCAGAAGCGTCCGGATGGCCGTGCTATCACACAGATCCGTCCGTTGGCTGCAGAAGTAGACATCGTACCTAGAGTACATGGTTCTGCAATGTTCACCAGAGGACAGACACAGATTTGTAATGTAACTACTCTGGCACCTCTTTCCGAGGCACAGAGATTAGACGGTCTTGATGAGTTCGAGACAAGCAAG
>JAZQJL010000178.1:0-4453 GCA_045541595.1 Lachnospiraceae bacterium
TTCGTCCGGAAGCACCCTGCACGGCAGGAAAATAACTTCCACCCCTGCCCTCTTGGCTTCTTCCAAGGCATCTCCGAAAGCTTTATGGGTTGCCACATTGGCCCGGACCTCTGTTACTCCTTCCATAGGAATCACAAAGGCAACACTGCAGTGGAATCCGCGTTCTACTGCTGTAGTTAATTCTTTCAGGTGCTTTACTCCACGCTCCGTCGGAGCATCCGGAAAGTAACCGATACCGTCGATTTCCAGTGTGCATCCCTTCACTTCCATGAGGTATTTTTCATTTCCCTTTTCCATATAAAAATCAACACGGGAAGCACCATACGTATACTCCGGTTTTATTAAATCATACCCCCGGGTGGCCAGCCATTCTGCTGCCACCTTATTACACAGCTGGCTGTCAATGTTGACCAGGCCACGGCCCTCTTTATACACTGCAATCAAATCATATTTTGTCTTTCTGGCCGGATTATCAGAAACTTCCAAAATCACTTCCGCTCCGGGAAGCAGCAGTTCCTTACACCGTCCGGTATTCTTCACATGGACCGTTTCCAACACACCGTCAATGTACACGTTTGCAATAAAACGATTGGGACGGCTGTGAAACGTTCCTCGAATTATATGTTGATATTTCATGGTAGATTTACCACTCTTCTCCTTCTTCCGGCTCTCTCTCATTATCCGGCGTAAACTGCATTAAGTTTGGAATTTTAGCGCAGGTCGGGCAATCCTCATCCAGACCGTCGCTAAACAGTTTTGGTTCCTCGGTTACCATTTTGCCGTCTTCAAACTTTGGCTTTACGGCACCACCGCCACCTGCCATACGGCCATCTAAAAAAGCAATTAAATCTTCAATTTTCTGTTCCTGATTTTTATTATCCATTTTATATTCCTCCTTATGTTTTATTCTCCCCAACGTTTTTTCAACCTATTCCTTACAATAATAAAGGTTATCACGTGTGCCAGAAATGTCAAGGTCCAGCTGATCGGATAAGACGTGTATACTGTTTCGATTGTGTGGAAGCGGTCAATCTGAAAGACAGTTGCAATCCATAACAAACGAAATGCGCAGGCACCTAACAGCGACACAATCATTGGTGCGATGGAATAACCGAGGCCTCGGAGAGCACCCACCATCACATCCATCATACCGCATAAAAAGTAGGTGGCGCAAATAATTCCCAAACGCACCGTACCGGCTTCCACCACCGCCGGACTATCAGTGTAAAGACTAAGCAGCGGTGTGGCGAACAACCGTACCAACATGCTCAGCGCAAATCCGATAACAACCACGCAAGTTTCTGCCGAAAACAGAATTTTGTTGACACGGCTATATTTTCCGGCGCCCACATTCTGTCCCATGAAAGATATCGCCGCCTGGTAAAACGCATTCATGCCCACGTAAACAAATCCCTCTATATTTTGTGCCGCGGAATTTCCCGCTACCACCGTAGCGCCAAAGGAATTTACCGACGACTGGATGACTACGTTAGATAAGGAAAACAGCATGCCCTGAAAGCCCGCCGGAAGACCAATCTGCATAATCTGCAGCAGCTTTCCTTTATTCACACCCAGGCAGCTAAGATCCAGCCGGATGCCGCCCTGTTCCCTCAACAGACAACGCAATACTAAAGTTGCCGAAATCACCTGGGAAATTACCGTTGCAATACCAACGCCAAACACACCCCAGCGGAACACAATCACAAATATCAGATTCAGCACCACATTTACCACACCGGCAATACTTAAATAGTACAGCGGACGCTTTGTATCGCCAATGGCTCGCAAAATAGAACTTCCGAAATTATAAATCATGGTTGCCGTAATGCCGGCAAAGTATACCCGCAGATAAATCACTGCCAGGGAAAATACCTCCGGCGGAGACTGCATCCAGGTAAGGATAATCGGTGCCCCCACCACGCCAATTACGGTTAGCACAGCACCTCCGATCAGACTTAACGTCATCGCGGTATGTACCGTATCTTTTAACTCCTCGTCTTTTTTCGCACCAAAGTATCTGGCCACCAGAACATTAGCGCCCACCGAAAGTCCGATGAACAAATTTGTCAGTAAATTAATTAAAGAAGAGGTGGACCCCACCGCCGCCAGGGAATCATCCCCCGCAAACCGTCCGACCACCACAATGTCCGCCGCATTAAACAGTAGCTGTAAGATACTGGATAGCATTAACGGCAAGGCAAAAATGAGCATTTTTTTCAAAATAGGACCGTTACACATGTCGATTTCATACTTTTTCTTTATACTTCTTTCCATTGTTTTGCGCCTCTCTCCTCTTTTCAAATCCATTCAGATATGGTATCATAAAAGATATGAAAAATCAATGCACAAAAGACCCGTTTCCAATATAAATCATAAGGAATGAAAACAAGGAGGAAAATCCTCTGCCCGCATAATCGGGCGGGCATTTTCCTTCGGAAAACAAGGAGGATTAACATGAGCGAAGAATTATCCATGAAAGATTTCGAGCAGGAGCTGAACCGTTCCTTCAAAAAACTGTTTCCGGGAGATGTTGTTACCGGAACCGTCATCGGCATTTCCGACACGGAAGTTACTTTGGATTTAAACTACTATGCTGAGGGCATCATTCCGCTGGCCGAATTAAGCAACGATCCACGTTTTTCTATTAAGGCAGACGTACAGCCGGGAGAAACCATCTCTGCCGTAGTTACCCACGAAAACCGTGAAGGCGCACTGATGCTCTCTAAAAAGAAAGCAGACGATATTTTAGCCTGGGATAAATTAAAAGAACTGATGGACGCCGGCACTCCGGTTACCGTTAAAATTGCAGAAGCATTTCCGGCCGGTGCCATCACCTACTTAGAAGGTATCCGTGCTTTTATTCCGGCTTCCAAGCTGGCTATGACCTTCGTGGACGATCCAACCACATTTGTGGGTCAGACCGTTCAGGCAGTCGTTATTACCGTCAACGAAACCGAGCAGAAATTAACCCTTTCCGTAAAGGACGTGTTAAAGGAACAGGAAAAGCAGGCACGTAACAGCCGCATTGCCCGTCTGGTAGTCGGCACCGTGGTTACCGGTACTGTCGAGCAAATCATGCCATATGGTGCTTTTGTTTCCATCGGTGAAGATTTGTCCGGTCTTCTCCACATTTCCCAGATTTGCGCAAAGCGTATTAAGACACCAAATGAGGTTATCAAGATTGGTGACACCGTCAATGTAAAGATTATCGACGTGAAAGACGGCAAGGTAAGCCTTAGCATGAAGGCTGTAGAAGAAGATGCCGAGGTTTCTGAAGAAGTGGAAGAGGTAGCTCCTGAAAACTATGTATTTGAAGATAAGAGTGCTTCCAATACCATGGCCTCGTTATTTGCAAACATAAAATTGTAAATTCAAAGAGGCCCTGCGGAACCGATTCCGCGGGGCCTCTTCTATCATCTTATCCTTTCTTTTAGTTCATCAGCACCATATAAATCACTGCCGCGGAAATCACCAGCTGGATAATTCCGAAGCGATACACCGTCTGGGTATTGGACCAGCCGTTCACCTTTCTTGCCTGGTCATGCAACGGTGTTCTTGTATTCTTAAGAATCCGGATTTTTAAAAAGCGCAGCAAGGCTACTTTTACAAGGCCAATACCGCCGTCCACCATAAGTACCAGGGCAAAAGCGAGATACACCAACGGTCTGCCGGAAACCAGTGCCGCAATGGCAATCAGAGTTCCCATGGCACGGGAGCCTGCATCCCCCATCAGCATGGTGCTTGGAGTGGCATTGTGCCAAAGATAGCCGAGAAGGCATGCCATAAATAACAGCAGAAGATAGTTAAAGGTATCTTCCTGTTCAAAAATAGCATTTAACACATAAAAGGATGCCAGGGTAATCATCGTCAGAGTACCGGATAACCCATCTACGCCGTCGGCACAATTGGTAACGTTAATGGACGCCCAGACAAGCACCACCGCCAACAGACCAAACAGCCAGGCCGGAAGCTCTATGGTGGCATCTGTCACCAAAAATGCAACCGTTGTACCATGATAATTGATATAGGTTACGGCAACCATCACCGAAATAATCAAATCCAAAATTGCCTTCTTGTATTCTCCCCACGGATTCTTGGAACAGTCATCCAGAAAGCCGGTTAACATGGAGGCGGAAACTAAAAGCAGATAAATAATCCACTCCACTTCAATTGGTGCAAAAAGCAGGGCTGCCGCCACAAAAATAAGTACGAACAGGAAGCCTGCTCCTCTCGGTTTTCCCGCAGAAAGCTTGCCATCCACAGCAAAATCTCTTCCCAAATCTCTCGGGAGCTTATCCTTACATTTCCAAAGCAGCAACACCGTTACAAAGAAGGCAAATAAGATGCCCACGGTTGCCACGATATTCATATTTGATTCAAAAAACGATGCAAACATTTATACCTCCAAATAACCCTTTAACAGTTCTAGCGTATTTTCAAGACCCAGTCTGTG
>JAZQJL010000179.1:0-2746 GCA_045541595.1 Lachnospiraceae bacterium
CTTTTTACAACTTCTGCCGAGGGGCAGAGTTTTTCATAATCATCATCAAACACAATGGTATAGGGAGGGCCACAGCGGTCGTTAACGGACATATACATATGTCTTCCTTCGTGCATAATGCTTCCCGCTTCGCTTTCCCGCATTTTTTTGTCGAGCTTTTCAAACATTTCTTTTGTTATTTCAAAAAGATGATACTCCTGTATCCCGCCGTATTCGCCGAAATACCGCCCGCTATTACTGTCAAAACAGGCTTTCCACCCTGATCCGTTTTTAAAAAGCATATTGTTATCCTCCCGGTAATCCAAATAAAAATGAAACAGTCTTCTCGAATAGATTGTACCACATTCTCGCATTTCCGTAAAGAATATTAGAAGTCTGCGGGGGAGGTTCCGGTGAAAAACAAAAATCTATTTATTATTGCATAATTAATAGCAAAATATACGTTGATTATGGAGAGGGAATCATGTAAAATAAAGAAAAATAAATCCTTAGGGAAGGTAGGAGAATACTCATGAAAATTACAAAAACAAGTTTTGGCGTAACTAAGAACGGTGAAAAGGCAACCCTGTATACCATGGAAAATTCCAACGGCATGAAGGTTTCCGTAACAGACTACGGCGCAAGCATCGTACATATCATTGTTCCGGACCGCGACGGCAAGATGGCGGATGTGTCCTTAGGCTATGATGATGTAAAGGGCTATGATGAAAACGGCACGTACTACGGCGCATTCATCGGCAGAAACGGTAACCGTATCGGTGGTGCGGCATTTACTATCAACGGCGTAAAATACGAATTAGAAAAGAACGACGGTCCGAATAACCTTCACGGCGGTTTCAAAGGATACAACAACTTCTTCTACGAAACAGAGTGTTTTGAAGATGTAGAGGGTGAGGTTTCCGTAGAAATGTCCAGACTGAGTCCGGATATGGAGCAGGGCTTCCCAGGCAATTTAGATATTACCGTAACCTACACATTAACAGAAGAAAATGAGCTGGCTATCGAGTACCTGGGCGTTTCCGATAAGGATACCGTGGTGAATTTAACCAACCACACCTTCTTCAATCTGTCCGGTCATGATTCCGGTACTATTTTAGACCATAAGGTATTTATCGATGCGGATTACTTTACTCCAACTGATGATAATTTAATCCCAACCGGCGAACTTCGCCCGGTAGACGGCACTCCTATGGATTTCCGTACCGAGCAGGCAATGGGGGACAGAATCGACGACGATTATCTGCCACTTACCCAGGCCGGCGGTTATGACCATAACTATGTACTGAACAACTCCGGTGAGGATGTGGAATATGTGGCAAGTCTGTACGATCCTAAGTCCGGCAGACGTATGGAAGTATTCACCGACCTCCCGGGCATGCAGCTGTACGCCGGCAACTTTATCGACGGTAAGGCTACCGGTAAGGGCGGCAAGGTTTACACAAAGCGTGAAGGTGTCTGCTTCGAAACACAGTTGTTCCCGGATGCCTGTAACGCAAAGGAATTCTTCAAGAGTTCCATCGTAAAGGCATTTGAAGAGTATTCCACCATGACAGTGTATAAGTTTTCTGTAGACAAATAACAGGTGTATGTTACCGAAAGGAAAAAACATGGAAGATAAAACGCAGAAATTTAATTCTTTAAAATACGCAGCAATTGCACTGATGGCTGTGGCGGTCCTGATGCTGTGTATGAACTGGTTCAAACTGGGTGATGAAATTGCCGAAGAGGCTAAAGAAGCCTGTGAAGAGCTGGAAGAAGACCTCAAGCGGGATATGGAATATCTGGATGCTGATGATTTAGAAGAGATTTTGGAGGAAGAAGGATATTCTTCCGGCGAAATCAAGAAGTTGATAAAGGCAACGGAAGGCATGTACGGTATTCTGGGAAAGGCAGAAAAAGCTAAGTTTTCCGTAGTTACCATTGCCGGTATGAACTCTGATATTTCCGACATGAAGCTTCTTTTGGAAGATGGTGACCTGATTGATGCAACAGAAGAAGATGTGATGATGATATCTGTCATTCAGACGGTGCTGACAGTTTTGATTGCAGTGTTCGTCATCGATGGAGTGCTGATGCTGCTTGCAATTTACTGCTATATGCAGAATAAAAAGGCATATGGTGTAATTGCCGTAATCTTATCCGGACTCATGCTTGCAGTATTTGGACTGTTAACGCTGGCGATGAACCTTGGATCGGGGGAAACTTTCATGAGTATTACACCGGCGCCGTTCCTTGCATTTGCCTGTTCTTTGGCCTCCTGTATCGTATGGAAAGGGGCAAGAAGAATGTTGGAAGGCTCAAATCAATATTAAATCAGATAAAACATATATCAGAGGGTGTCCCCAAACCGGAGGGCACCCTCGCTGTATTTATTGGTCCATGAATCGACGGCATTATAAATTGACTAATTATACCGGCAATGATAAAATAATAGATAAATTAAATGTTCAACGGAGGGTTTTATGAGAAAGAAAGTACTAATGATAATTGCAACAACGATGCTCTTTTCTCTGCCAATGTTTATGGGCTGTGGCACTTCACAGAAAACGGACGGAACACCAACCAAAGCTCCGACAGCAACTGTTGCCCCGGAGGCGACAAGTACGCCTGCACCGGAACCGACAGCAATTGCTACACCGGAGCCGACAAGTACGCCTGCACCGGAACCGGCAGCAACTGCTACACCGGAGCCGACAAGTACGCCAACGCCGGAACCGGCAGCAACTGCTACACCGGAGCCGACAAG
>JAZQJL010000180.1:0-9133 GCA_045541595.1 Lachnospiraceae bacterium
CCGATGGCACGGAAACCTACACTTCCAGACGGAATGTGACAAAGCTAAAACAATGCCTTGGCATCAAGGCTTAAGCGGAAAGGAAAGCATATGTTAAAAAGAATATCCTTTAGTTTTGTTATTTCTTCTTTCTTCGGCTTACTTGTATATACATTGATTGAACTAATCGGAGGAGTAATCTTTGATTTGGAAGGCTTTTCGGCCATGACTCCGGAATATCGTGCCATGTTTCCGTCAGAAACGCTGGCTTTAGGCGTGGCGGTATTACTTCATGGCGTAATCGGAGCGGCATTTGCCGGAGCAAGCTTTATCTACGAAAAGCCGGAAATCGGATTTCTCCTTCAGAATATATTGTATTTTTTGTTAACCGGTCTGGTTTGGATTCCGGTGGTATCTTTTGTATGGCAGATATACCGTTATCCGCAGGCGTTTGTTTGTACCATCAGTGGCTTTGTAATTACTTACGTGATTATGTCTGTGGTGGGCTATCATACTACTAAAAAAGAAGTGGAGCTAATTAACGCACATTTGGCAGAAGAAAAGGAGGACGACTATGAAAATCCGGGAATTATTTAATCAGAAAACGGTGTTTTCCTTTGAGGTATTTCCTCCGAAGAAAACCAGCAGCATTGATACTGTTTATAAAACATTGGAGGAGCTGGAAGGCCTGACTCCGGATTTTATCAGTGTTACCTTTAGTGCCGGTGGCAGCGGAAACAGTGCTTTGGCTTTGGATATTGCATCAAAAATCAAGGAGAGTAATGCAGTGGAACCGATGATACATCTGCCGTGCATTAATTACTCCAAGGCAGAAATTTCTGCGGTGTTAGCGGAACTTGATAAGCGTGGCATTGAAAACATTCTTGCTCTTCGCGGGGACATCAATCCCGATATTCCGCCAAAGAAGGAGTTTTCCTATGCTAGTGATTTGATTTCTTTTATCAAAGAACATGGAGAATACGACATTGCCGGTGCCTGTTATCCGGAAGGTCATATTGAGGCGGAGGATATGATTACGGATATTCATAACTTAAAGCGGAAGGTGGATGCGGGAGCAAGTCATCTGATTTCCCAGCTGTTTTTTGACAATGATGCCTTTTACAGCTTTCAGGAAAAGGCGCAGATTGCAGGCATTGATGTGCCGATTGAAGCGGGTATTATGCCGGTAACCAACAAAAGCCAGATTGAGCGGATGGTCAGTATGTGCGGTGCCAGCCTGCCGGCAAAGTTTGTAAAAGTTATGCAGAAGTATGAGAACAATCCGGAGGCGCTCAGGGATGCGGGCATTGCCTATGCCATTAACCAGATTGTGGATTTGATTGCAAATGGCGTAGACGGAATTCATCTGTACACCATGAACAATGCCTATGTAGCAAGGCGCATTACGGAAGCGGTGTCCAGTCTGATTGAGAAAAAACAGTAGTTGTTTGCGAGAATGATGAATTGTGTCAATTGCATATAAAATCATTTACAAAGCGACTTTTCTATGGTAATCCATACGAGGTCTACAACTGTAGAAAAACAAAAGGAGTCGAACATGGGTGAATACAGTCACATTTCTCATACCTTTTTGCCGGTGTATGACGAAAACTCGGAATTGCTTATTTTAGGAAGTTTTCCGTCGGTAAAATCCAGGGAACAGGGTTTTTATTATGGTCATCCGCAAAACCGGTTCTGGAAGGTGTTAGCGGCGGTGTGCCATTGCGAGATGCCTAAAACGATAGAGGAAAAGAAAAGGATGCTGTTGCAGCATCATATCGCTATTTGGGATGTGATTGACAGCTGTGATATTATCGGTTCCAGCGACAGCAGTATCAAAAACGTGGTGCCTGCAGACATAGCGGGCATCTTGCCGAAAACAAGGATTTCCCGGATTTTTGTCAACGGAAAGACGGCGGGAAGCTTATATAAAAAATTCAGTGAGAAGCACACCGGGATAGAAGCGGTGGTGCTTCCCTCCACCAGCCCGGCCAATGCGGCATTTTCACTGGAAAAGCTGGTGGAAGCGTGGAAAGCGGAATTACGGCTTTAAATTTAGAAGGGAAACGGTATGTCAGGGGAAAATAAGGAGATAGAACAAATTAAGATAACGGAATATATTTCATACATTAAGGCTACAGATAATCCTTTGTCCGCAGATGTGCTTTTGGTGGACGGTCAGGAGTATCTTTATATATTCGATGTGGGAAATAATGAGCAGGTGGCGGAATATTTAAATGCTATTCCGAAAAAGAAGCGGGTAATTTTATCCCACTTTCATACAGACCATATGGGTAACATTGGCCGGGTAGAATGGGAAAGTGTGTATTTCGGAGCAAATACGGAGAAATATTTTCAGCAGTATATTCCGGACTATTTGGGACAACGGTTTGCAGAACTGCCAACGGCATTAAGCGGGGTGCTTGCAGGAGAGACAGCGGCAGGAAGTGACGGTGCTGCAAAAAAGGAAAGCAAATTTTCCCGATATGTCACCGTCTTTGATTCGATAAAGATGTTCGATGGCATCGCTATAGAAATTCATCATGTGCCAAACAGCCATGCCAAAGGTTCTCTGCTGTTGCAGGTGGACGAAGAATACATTTTTATGGGAGATTCTTTGTATTCTAAAGTGGATGGAGATTTTTACGTATATAATGCCCAACTGCTAAAAGAGGAGATTGAACTGTTGAAGGAGCTTTCCGGCAAGCAGATTTTCTCCAGTCATGAAGAGCGGCCGTTAAAGTCAAAAGCGGGAGTCATCCGTTTTTTAGAGCAAATTTATGCAAAGAGAGAAAAGAACGATGCTTACATCAGGGTAAGCAGAAAAGGATAAACACAGACATACAGGGAGAATGCCATGATGCAGGAAAATACAAACAACAAAATACAAACGAACACACTTCCGGCAAGGCGACAGGTCATCGGTATTCTCGCCCACGTTGATGCGGGCAAAACTACTTTGGCAGAGAGTATTTTGTATTTGTCCGGTAATATCAGGAATTTGGGCAGGGTGGATCACGGCAATACCTTTTTGGATACCAACGAGATGGAGCGGGCCAGGGGTATTACCATTTTTTCCAAACAGGCAGAAGTGACATTAAAGGCAGGGGGGCAGGAACTTTCCGTAACCTTTATGGATACGCCGGGGCATGTGGACTTTTCTGCGGAGATGGAGCGTACCCTGCAGATTTTAGACTATGCGGTGTTAGTTATCAATGGTATGGACGGCATTCAGGGGCATGTGCTGACGCTGTGGAAATTATTAAAGAGATATCATATTCCAACATTTTTATTTGTGAATAAAATGGATCAAAGCGGCACGGACCGTGGAAAACTTTTAAAGGAATTGCAGGAACGCTTATCGGATCATTGCATTCCTTTCGACGTATCGCAGAATGAGGACTGGAAAGAGTCGGTGGCTATGTGCTCGGAAGAACTGATGGAGCAGTATTTGGAAACAGGCGAGCTGACGGAAGAGGATATAAAGTCGGCCATTGCGACCCGTCTTATTTTCCCATGCTTTTTTGGCTCTGCGCTGAAACTTCAGGGCGTAGAGGAACTGTTGCAGGGAATCGTAAACTTAACCATAGAAAAAAAATATCCGGCAGAGTTCGGTGCCCGGGTTTACAAAATAACAAGAGATGAAAAAGGAAACCGGTTAACTCATATGAAACTCACCGGCGGTTCTTTAAAAGTAAAGGAACTTATCGGTGAGGAAAAGGCGGATCAAATCCGCTTTTATTCCGGTGTGCAGTTCCGTACGGAAAACGAAACGTTTGCCGGGGAAGTCTGCGCAGTTACCGGTCTGGAGTCTACCTACGCAGGTCAGGGACTCGGAATAGAAGAATCGTTGGAGCAGCCGGTGCTGGCCCCGGTACTTACCTATCAGCTGATACTTCCTGCCGGTGCGGAGCCTCATGTGGTATACCGGAAACTAATGCAACTGGAGGAAGAAGAACCGTTGTTACATCTGGTCTGGGAGGAACAGACCAAAGAAATCCGTGCCCAGGTCATGGGTGAAGTGCAGATTGAGGTTTTGAAAAATATGATAAAAGAGCGTTTGGGACTGGAGGTTTCCTTCGGCACCGGATGCATTGTTTATAAAGAAACCATTGCGGAGGCAGTGGAAGGCGTAGGGCATTTTGAACCATTGCGCCACTATGCGGAGGCCCACATTTTGCTGGAGCCGGGAGAACGGGGCAGTGGCCTTGTCTTTGCATCGGATGTCAGCACGGATGTGCTGGATTTAAACTGGCAGCGCCTGATTTTAACCCATCTGGAAGAAAAGCAGCATAAAGGTGTATTGGTGGGGGCCCCAATCACAGACATGAAATTAACGGTCATCGGCGGCCGTTCCCATAAAAAGCATACGGAGGGCGGCGATTTTCGTGAGGCAACCTACCGTGCGGTGCGCCAGGGACTGAAAAAAGCAAAAAGCATCTTACTGGAGCCGGTGTATGAATTCCGTCTGGAGATTCCCCAGGAAAGCGTGGGGCGTGCCATGACGGACATCGGTAAAATGCAGGGAAAGTTTTCCGACCCGGAGATGAACGGAAACCTGGCAGTGCTTTGCGGCACGGCTCCGGTGGCTACCATGCAGGAATATCCGATGGAAGTAGCGGCCTACACAAAGGGCGAAGGAAGAATATTCCTGTCGCCGGGAGGCTATGAACCGTGTCATAATGAGGAGGAAGTCATTGCGGCCATGGGCTATGATTCCGAGGCAGACCTGGCAAATCCTACCGGTTCGGTATTCTGTGCCCATGGAGCAGGATTTGTGGTACCGTGGGATGAAGTAGAACACTATATGCACGTGGAAACGGAGTGGGAAGAGGAGCCGGCGGTGAATATGGAAAAAGCTTCGGAACCCAAAGCGGTTACCGGCAGTGCTTCGCAGTCCTCGACCCGGAAATCCGGAGGCTCTGCCGTAGGAGCTTTTTCAGCAGAAGATAAGGAACTGGCGGAAATTTTCAACCGGACCTACGGAAAGTCCGAGAATAAGGGAAAAACCGGAAGCGCCTACGACCCGATGAGTGTGGTACACCGGTCCTCCGGGCCTCGTAAAGTGGAAATCAAACCGCAGGAGCGGCAGGAGGAATATTTGTTGGTGGATGGTTATAATATCATTTTTTCCTGGGAGGAATTAAATGAAATGTCCAAGACCAACATCGCAGCGGCAAGACAGAAGCTGATGGATGTGCTGTGTAACTACCAGGGCTTCAAAAAATGTACGCTGATTCTGGTGTTTGATGCGTACAAGGTGGAGGGATTCCAAGGCGAAGTCCAAAAGTACCACAACATTCATGTGGTTTATACAAAAGAAGCGGAAACCGCCGACCAGTACATCGAAAAAACAGTACATCAAATCGCTAAAAAATATAAGGTGACGGTAGCAACTTCCGATGCCACGGAGCAGGTAATTATCTGGGGCGCCGGAGCTATGCGGTTATCTGCCCAGGGACTTTTACAGGAAGTGCAGGAAACAAACAAGGAAATCCGCAGACTGCTGGAGGAAGTAAAGAAGCCGGGTAAAGAAAGCATTTTAAAGGGCTTGTCGCCGGAGGTGGCAGAGCTTTTAGAGGAAGTCAGATTGGGAATGAGAACACTATAGGAGGATACTATGGCAAAGCTTACGTATACTGTGGAGGGCAATCACATTTGCCTTTCCAACGGAATAAAGGAAAAACATTTGGAATGGATTCACGAAGGATTGCTTCGGGTGTATGAAAAGAAGAACAGCGAGGAGCTGGTGCATTTAAATTACCGCAATGAACTGGTGGCCAGCAAAATTGTTGCTCTTGGAGATAATTTAATTATCAAGTCCGGAAACTGTGAGGTTTTGGCAGATGAAACCCTGACTCTGCGGGTGACCAGAAAGGGCCAGCCGTATTTTGAGGAATACTCCGGTGAAGATGCAAAAATCTACGAAGAAGACAAGGACTTTGATCTGGCTAAGTTAGAGGGACACAAGGAAGAGGCTTCCCTGGCGGATTTCAAGGCACAGATGACCTTCCGTCTCTTTGACGATGAGGATAAAATCTATGGCCTGGGTGACAAGGCGGCTCACTTAAACCGCCGGGATTATGAGTATATTTCCTGGAATACCGACGACCCGTCCCAGCACAATGAAAACTATAAATCCTTATATAAATCCATCACTTACCTTTTGGTAAACCATCACAAGACAAGCTATTACGGTGTGTTCTATCCGTCCAGCTATAAGTGCGTGATTAATTTGGGTAAGTACAACAAAAAGTTTATGTATATTGGAACGCAGAAGGGTGAGTACGATTACTTCTTACTGCTTGGCGATTCCCCGGCAGAAATTACAAGGAATTACACGGAACTGGTAGGCAGAACGTTGTTCACGCCAATGAAGTTCCTCGGCTACCATGCATCCCGCTGGTCCTATTCCCAGGAAGAAATGCAGGCCATCCGGGAGTTTCATAAGGAAAGCCAGATGCCGTTGGATTATATTCACATGGACATCAATTATATGGAACGTTATAAAGTATATACTGTGGCAGAGGACTACTTTGATGATTTGAAGCAGTTTTCTGCGGAATTAAAGGAAGAGGGCATCGGCCTGATTCCGATTATCGACCCGGGGGTGAAGGTAGAAGAGGGCTACGGGCTTTACGATACTCTCACTGCCAACCACGGCTTTGCCACCAAAGACGGTGAGGATTATATCAACGCGGTCTGGCCGGGAGATTCCAAGTATCCGAACTATTTTGAGGAAAATACTGCAAATTATATGACAGAGGTGACAGAGAAATTTGTGGAGGAATACGGCATGTCCGGTATCTGGTGCGACATGAATGAGCCGGCCTCCTTTAACGGTCCGCTGCCGGATGATGTGGAATTTCCGGTGGGAGACAAGACCTACAATCACGACGAGGTGCACAACCTGTACGGCGAATACATGGCAAGGTGTATTGCCAAGGCATTTACTAAACAGAACCGTCGTCCTGCGGTAATTACCAGAGCGGCCTTTGCTACCAGCAGCCCGTACACTACCTCCTGGAACGGTGACAACCAGTCCCTGTGGGATCATCTGCGCACTTCCCTGCCGCAGGTGATGACCATGAATTTGTCCGGATTTGTGGTAAACGGCGTGGATATCGGCGGATTCGGCAACGAGTGCAGCAAGGAACTGTTAATCCGCTGGGTGGAAGCCAATATGTTTAACCCGTTCCTGCGCAATCACTCTTCCCTGAATACCAGACATCAGGAACCGCAGGCCTTTGATGAGGAAACCGTGGAAATTTATAAGAAGTTCCTGAACTTGCGTTATGAATTTTTGCCATACATTTATGATCAGCTCCGCGAAGCCCATATAAACGGCACACCGCTGTATCGTCCACTGTTTTACGATTTCCCTCAGGACGAAAACGTGAAAGAAATCAACGACCAGGTAATGATTGGTGCCTCCGTGATGCTGGCTCCGATTGTGAACCAGGGACAGAAATCCAGAGTGGTATACCTGCCGGAGGGCAAGTGGGTGAACTACTTCACGGGTGAAGTGCTGGAAGGCGGCAAGGAATATATCATTGGTATGAAGTTAAACGAAACCGGTCTGTTTATCAAGGCCGGCGCTATGATTCCGATGTTTGCGGGACTGCTTCACATTGAAAAGAGCAAGATTACCAATCTTCATTTGTATCTGGCACCGGGTGGGGATGAATCGGAATATGTGCATTATGAAGACGATGGCGAGACCTTAGATTATCAGAAGGGTGCTTATAATGAGTATCATTTTGTGAGAAAGGGCAACACCCTTACCATGAAGATGGATCATGAGGGATACCAGTCTACTTATAAAAAGTTAGTTGTGAGATATGGTGAAAGAGCCAGAGGACTTGTGTTTAACAAGGAAATGGAAATTGCCCTGTAATAGTGGAGACTTTGGGCCCTCCCCTCCTTACGTGATGGCTGTTTTGCATTGGTTTACCATAACTTGCAGGCGGCAAGAAAGTAAGAGTTTGTATTTGATTTAAGATGTTTGGTAACGTCCTGCGGACGTTCTTTCAAAAAGCACGAGGTGCCCCTTGGAAACAAGTTTCCGGGGCCACCTAACGTGCTTTTTTCATGCGCTGATGCGCCTTGCCAAACATCTTAAATTGCTAATATGCTTGACTTGCCGCCGGCTCAGACAGATGGCTAAACCAACGTAAACCAACCATCAGGGAAAGCTCTGTCACCCTTAGAGCCTTCGGTCAAAGTGCTGAACGTCGAGCAGAAGAAAATTCTGCGAAAAAGGGTGTGCTGACCGCGGGGAGGTGTGCGGAGGTTGTCTGGTGGTTTAAGGTGTGGTATAATTCAGTTTGATAAATTTGAATTTGACGAATTGGTAAGAAAGGGGCATACAAATGAAAAGACTCACCTCAAAGCAACTAAGAACCATTCGGATTTTGATAATAGTTTTTGGAATACTTGTCAGTTTTTGCATTTGGTTATTTTGGCCGGATGTAATAAATAACAATCCTCTTTATCATGTGGGTAATGGGAAATATGGCTCGAAGATAGGAGCACTTTTAATATTGTTGATACCACTGTTTGGGTTTTGTCCTTCTGGCTTGAACGAAGAAATTCATTCTACAGACCCAATAGAACGGGCTGAATTGCAGGAAAAGCTTGACAAAAGAGCAGAAACAATTCGGCTTTATGTTGCATTTTTTTGTAGTATAGTAGCATGTCTTGTTATGCTTGGTGGACTTTTTCTTTGCTAGAATAATCTGTAAAACAGTTAGATAAATTCCAATTTGTAAAACAGTTAGATAAACTGGAATTTAGTGGAGGTTATAAAATGATACTCAAGATTGCTAATGATAATAGGTCAATAATAAAAAAAGGAGTATTCCTTTTTAGTTTAGTAGAATATCCTAAGATTCAAGACTGGGAATGGAATAATATATTAGCATTTATATCTTATGAAAAAGCATGCGGAGATAAATTGGAAATTGTATGTGAGAATGATGATATCTTATCTGCAGTTCAAGATGCCGCTGACAAAATTGATGGAAGAGAGTACATCCCACCTATTGCAGATGCTATTGAAGAGTTTCTTTACCATGCGACAAATGTTGATGCGGCACAGAAAATATTATCTAGTGGCAAACTCCTTTCTGCAACTAAGGCTTATGGTAAGACA
>JAZQJL010000181.1:0-3603 GCA_045541595.1 Lachnospiraceae bacterium
GCAAAGGAAAACTCCTGCACCTTGGCAAAAGCATCCTTTCTAAGGGCCGCTGCAAAGCTTACACTGGCCTTGGCACTGAAAAATCCGCCGCCGACACCGCCGAGCATCATAATAATTGCCATACCAGCCATACCAAGTCCCATGCGGGTAATGTAACCGGTATCTCCGGTCGGAATACCGATATCGATGATATTTTCCAAAATCTTTGGCATAACCACTTCACCCAGTACCTCTACCAGCATAAAGATTGGCGCCAGCAAGAAATATACGGCATATGGTTTCACATACTTCATATACTGTTTCATGTCAAATCTCCTTGTTCTATTGTTTTTATGTTATTTATAATCTTCTCCATACATTCATGAAGCATCTGTTCTTCTTCCTCTGTCAGGGACTCAAACATCTTCCTGTCCACTTCTTCAAACAAAACTTTGGACTTTTCCACCACTTCTTCGCCTTTTTTTGTTAAAGCGATCAGATTGGAACGGCAATCCTCCCGGCTGATTTTTTTCTCAATATATCCGCCCTTTTCCAGCTTTTTTAAAGATACCGCCACCGTAGCTGCCGAAACTTCCATAGCCTCTGCTATACTGCTTTGGGCACATGCTCCGTTCTTTGAAAGGCACATCAAAAGATGATGCTGGCTTGGATGAATCCCTAAAGAAGAAATACGTTTCTCTACGGTTTTCCTATGTTCTCTTGCAATCTTGATGAACTCCCATACAAGATATTTTTTATCCATAGAATCCTCCCTTCTGTTCATTTAATTAACTAACTAACTTTTAACATGTTAACTATTATAGTACAAAAAAAAGAAAAAGCAAGACCTGCTTTCTCTTTTTTATAGTTTCTTCATAAATTTTCAGTCCTGATGAGCCTCCCATTTGCGTTCTGTCCGGATTTTATCCAGGACTTCTTTGTAAATCAAGACCATGTGGGCATCCACATAACAGAATTTATTCACCAAAAACTCATAAGTCTTCACCAGAAACATTATACTGATAAATATCAAGAGCGGAATGGCATATAACTGGATAACAAAGCTGGCAATGATTACAAAGGCCACCAGATAGGCAATAAATGCTCCGATGTAGTTTTTGCTGACATAAAACGCATCCAGCAGGGAAGTATTCAGCCTTTCCTGCATTTCCTCCAGCCGTTTTTCATCTTTATCCCGCAGTATTTCGTACAAATCATTGAAGATTTCCGAATTATCCGACTTTGCTTCTCTTATATTCTGCTTTATGGACCGGGCATATTGCTCATATTTTCTATGTCCGAATTCACTTTGCAACGTCTTTTTCAGTACATTAAACAACGCGCTGACCTCATTTCTTTTTCTATAGTATGTTTCAAATCAGGTTACCTATCCTGCCATTTTTTTGGACCTAATTGTTAACAAAAAGTTCATAAGTTATCCACACTATCCTCAAATATGAATTGTATAATAAAGACATAAAGATAAAACTTACGCTAATAAGATAATTTTTTCATAAAGCAAAGCCCGGCAGTTACCCTCCCCCTCTACCGGGCTTCTCCTCTGCCTTTTTTTAACCGGAAGTGCGAATTTGCACTCCCGGTTCTTTTTTTCTTTGATTTATTCCTGATTTAATATTTCATTTAAATATTTTTCCGCATAGGCCGGACGTTCCGTGGTAAAGGTACGGATTTGCTCCATATAGTGATCGTACCATTTCGGACTTGTCCAGATGGCAGTGTCCCCGGCTTTGCGCAGGGAAGTAAGATAATCATAATAATAGCCGTGCAGCTCCTCATATCTGGAACCGTCCATTTCTACCAACAGGGCATTTACATTATCGTAGGTATACACCGTGTTCATCAGTTCCTTAGAGTAAGTGACGAAGAACTCCCGGCAGTCCTGCCGCTTCATCAACGCCGTAAACAACGGGGAATACCGTTCATGATTCTTATTTAAAACATCAGCCCAGTCATTGTACGCATACCGCAGGTTTGCCGGTCCGGTATGGGTGCCGAAGGATGAGTCCATGTCGTGAATCAGGAAACGCCATCTGCCGTCCTTGGCGCCCGTTCCATAGGACTCACCCTCTGCCGCATAATAGCGATAGCACTTATAATTGCGGTTTGGCCAGTCATAGGTGCCGCCATACAGCACATAGGCATAGTATTTCAAATAATTCTCAATGTCAAGCAGTTCATTTAGTTCTGCAATGGTTTCATCCACCGTAAGGTCTGCATACGCATATTTTTTATACATGGCATTGTATTCTTTTGCAGCCGCTTCTTCGATTTCATCGTCTGTCAGGGAAATGGACTTGGATTTTTCACTGCCTTCACAGACAACAAACTCTCCGTCTCCCTCGCCGTACTTCCGTTGGAAATATTCGTCGCAGTAGGATTCATGAAGCCACAGCAGACCGTAATATTCGCCGTTAAAATATACTACCGCCGGCAACACGGACTCATAATCCGTAAAACCTGCCTGGGCCGCAAGCATGTGCGAAAACTCGTCACGAATCATGGCGCACTGCATATCATCGCCACCATTACGTAATACTAATTTGTCGTATTTTTTTACAAGTTTGTCCGGCTTGTCCACCCGTCTTGTTTCAAACAGGGAGAATGGGAAGGTTCCTTTCTCCGGGCTGTATTCTTTTCTTGCATATAATTTCATGGACGGAATGGAGTAACCTCTGGATTTACCGCCGTACACCCGGATTCCTCCGGCCTGCTCAAATACCGGGCTGCCGTCCTCCTTCAGCACTTCAATGTATACCTGCCGCTCATTTTCTCTGCCCTTATTGTACACATTGTCTCCGTAAAAGATGCCGTCCGGAGCTTCCGTCAGCTCGGCAGGATCACCGGTGATGGAAAAAATCAGGGTGGAATACCGCTCCTGCACCTTGGTACCCACAAAGAACGTACGGGCGGTAACCTCTGACATGGTGCCGTCTGCATAAGCAGCCGCCGCTCTGAGGTGATATAAATTCGGCGAAGCTTCCTCAGACGCCTCTAAAAAAAGCGGTTCTTTATACACTGCAGATTCTGCGGTAGGAGTGCTTCCATCCAGCGTGTAATATATGGTTCCTTCCGTAGCAGTATCAAAAGTGAGGGCCACAGAAACATCTTCCGTGTAAAAGAACCCCTGCTCCGAGAAAACCACTCGTTCCGACGGCACCGGTGTTGGTGTCGGGGTTGGCGTGTTGGTCGGTGTCGGCGTTGGTGTATTGGTTGGTGTTGGTGTTGGCGACGGGGTCGGTGTTGGGGTTAACGTATTGGTTGGCGTTGGCGCCTCTGTCGCCGTTACGATTGGTGTATTGGTAATCTCTTCTGTCGGAAGAGGATTTTTCTTCTGTGAGTGATTACAGCCGGTCACACAAGTCATCAGTACAAGCATGCCGATTGCAGTCCACAAATATTTTTTCATGCACTTCTCCTATCTACAAACTTTTTGCGTCTCTCTTATTTTATAGCAATCTTAATCTTTTTTCAACATAACCTTTGCAATATTGAAAAAATTTGATATACTAACAAGGAAGGTTATATGTGCAGTAACTTATTCATTCAATAAATACAATCGCACCAATGCAGTGCAGAAAGAGGTACTTATGTCAAACGTTATGG
>JAZQJL010000182.1:0-7566 GCA_045541595.1 Lachnospiraceae bacterium
GTCTTCTATCATCTGGTCTTTGGTCATACCGTACTTGGCATCTCCCGGGTTGTCCATAATGCCGTTGCTGACCTCGTACACACCGCCCGGATTGTAGCGGCAGCAGATTCTCTTCGGAAGTCCGGCCACCTTCTCTAAAAATGCAATGTGGGTGAAATCGTCCAGATTGATGATGGCCCCCAGCTCTCTTGCTTTTACAAATTCTTCCGGCGGAGTGGCATTGGAGGAAAACATAATCTCCGTGCCGGTGGAGCCTACGGCTTCCGACATCATGAGTTCTGTCAGGGAGGAGCAGTCAAATCCGCATCCTTCTTCCTTTAACACCTGCATAATATATGGGTTAGGTGTTGCTTTTACCGCAAAATATTCTTTAAATCCCTTATTCCAGGAAAACGCCTTAGCCATGTTTCTGGCATTTTCCCGAATGCCCTTTTCATCGTAAATATGAAACGGGGTTGGATACTTCTTTGTTACTTCTGCAATCTGTTCTTTGGTCAAAAAAGACTTTTTCATATACTGTTATTCTCCTCATGTATTAAGAAATCAGGGACTCAAACTGTGTCACTGCTTCCTCGTTATATTTCTCATAATCCACGGTAAGCTTCTTCGGAACCTTACCCTCTAAGCAAAGGCGCAGGCCCTGCTCAATTCCGTCGGTACTGTTTTCTACCAGAAGACCACCGTACTGTTTCATAAACTGGGTCGGGCCGGTTATTTCCGTGGAAAAGCACGGTACATCCAAAATGTCTGCCTCCGCCAGAACCAGACCAAAGCCTTCATAAAAAGAAGACAGAGCAAAATAATCACAGGTTTTTACCAGCGGATACGGATTGCTCAAATAACGAATGACAATTACGTTCTGGTTAATCTTCATTTTCAGGGCTTTTTTCTTCATTTTGGCAAACAACGGGCCATAGCCGCCCACAATAAACAGGTAGGTATCCGGATAATCCTTTAATACCTTTTTAAACGCCTTCATAAGACGCAGATGACCCTTTTCCTCAGAAAAACGGCCGATGGTAATAAACTTCTTTGCGTCAGACTTTAACACCTCTTCCAAGTGTGCCAGCGTACAGTTTCTGAAGGTCTTTCCCGGATCCAGCTTAAATTCCTTTGCTCCCAGCTCCAGAACCTTTTTATAATCGATAATGTTGCGAGCCACCACAATATGAGAGGTTCCGTCATGCTTCTTATCCTTTAAGCAGGAGGCAATCTTCTGCGTGGACGGAATCAAATCCGGGGTTACCACGGCTACATTATCGTAGGTCTGATAAGCGTTACTTAACAGCTTTCTGTTGACATTGCGCTTTTTCTTAATTTCCATGTCCATATCATTGTGTACGAAAATGGTACGGTTGCACGGAGCTTCCTCCAAAAGAGCAATCATGTCATTTACATAACCGTTAAAATGAATTACCGCATCGACACGACATCCTCCCAGGATACGTTCGTAGTCGTTTTTGGAACGTCTGCGGATGACCGGATGAGCCAGTTTATACGGAAGGATTTTCCAGTCTTCCCACATTTTATAAAGAAATGCGTCCATAATACCTACACTTCGGACGTCAAAATAGCCCAGATGCCCTACATCTTCCGGCAAATCCAGCAGGCTTTCCTGATGGGTCTTTAAATCTGCAATACGGAAAATCACCGTAAAATTATATTTCTCCCGGTCTATGGTACGAAGCATATTCAGCACGGAGGTGGTAATACCGTTTTTACCAAAACCGCCGGCAAAAATAATCACGTTCTTCTTTCCGTTATCCGGAATCTTATCTTCTTTAATTAACGGACTTTCTTCATTAAATAACACACGATGTAATACCGCCTTGGTCACGCCCACCTTTTCATAGGCACAGAACTTCTGTAAAAATTCGCTGTCGTCGTAGGACTTTGGCGTATTCATGCACTGCAACAGCCCGTCCACCGTATCCGCCTGCGGAAACGGCAGTTCGTCCATGGAGAAATAAAAGCCGCGGTCGGAAGTATACTCTTCCTTATCGTAAGTAAATAGGATAATCTTTTTTCCTGTTACCGCATAGTCAAAAAATACGCTGGAATAGTCGGTAATCAGACCATCGGTAGCATTTAAAAATTCGTAAGTTTCGTATTCCTCCGCCGGGAATGGCAGAATCTTTTTAAACTCGCTTAAGTCAATCTCCTTTACGCTGATTGGATGCAGTTTTACATAAACCCGCTGATTGTCCGCAAGTTTGCCATCCAGTTCCTTCAGATATTCATACAGGCGCTCGTTCTGCTGCTTACTTGTGATGGCGCCGATTATACCACGCCAGGTAGGAAGGTAGGCATATACTTCCATATCTTCCATGCCGCAGGCTTTGCGGATTTCCTTGCTGCGGCCTTCCGTTAAGAACACTTCATTACGCGGATAGCCGGTCAGCAACACTTTGGCGCTGCCCAGATTTTCCACCATGTAATCCTCCAGCATATGCTGCATGGTAAATTCATTCGGATACAGCAAATAATCCGCCACATAAAAATTGTGCTGTGCATTTCCGATGGCGGCATAATCCTTCTTAATTTTCTTTCCCAACGTTTTTAACGGCGTTCCGTGCCAGGTATTTAAATATACCTGTCCCTCTCTCTTAATAAAAATATTGGTAAAAGTGTTATCATTGATTAAATACTTTGCAGTGGCAAGCACCTTGAAATATTCTTCTCTCGCCGTGGAAACCACCTTTACCCTGTCAAACAGGCCATGATGTTTCAGCAGGGTATATCTGCTCTCCAGTCTGCTCTCAAAACAGGCCAGATAAATGGTATAGTCCTCATATTCCGGATTATTACATAATTCCTTCATTACGGCAAAAATATTACCGCCCACCACGCCGCCGTGCTGGGATTCCAGAAGAATTGCCTTTTCATCCAGCGGTAAGTTCTCCCGGAACCAGATATATTTTTTCTTACGGAATAAGCCTTTTTTGATTTTCGTCTTAATTTCCTTATAATTTTTTCTCAAATTTAAAGATTGTAATCTTGTTTTAATGGATTTTCTTGCCATTGTAAAACGCTTTCCTTTCCATTCTTATTTCTGATGCAGATCCTGCTTGATTTTTGTGGTGGAAATACCATCGGTACGAGGCAGGTACACCACTTCGCAATACTCCTTCAAAAAGTCGAATTCACCCTTCCAGTCATCGCCCATAACAAACACATCAATGTGATTATCCACCACATCAGAAATTTTCTGCTCCCAGCAGTTTTCCGGGATTACTTCGTCCACATAACGGATTGCTTCCAGAATGGCCTTTCTGTCTTCATAGCAGTGATATGCAGTCTTGTGCTTGATGGCGTTAAACTCGTCGGTAGAGAGCACTACCAGAAGGTAATCTCCCAATTCTTTTGCTCTTCTTAATAGATTAATATGTCCTACATGCAATAAATCATAGGTGCCATATGTAATTACCTTTTTCATATAAACCTCCTTTAGGTTTTCTTCCCGTTACAACAGAGCCTCAAACTGCTCTACTGCTTCTTTATTGTACTCTTCGTAATCAACCGTTAAACGTTTTGCAATACGGCCTTCCATGCAGGCATGCATGCCGTCCAGCAGGCCCTGTTCACTATCTGCCACCAGCAATCCGCCGTATTTTTGCATAAATCCCCTTGGTCCCGCAATATTTGTGGAAAAACACGGAAGACCTAAAATATCGGCCTCTGCCAGTACAAGACCAAACCCCTCGTACAGAGAGGACAGAACGAAATAGTCACACTGTTTTACCAGCGGATACGGATTTGACATATAGCGCACTAAAAATACAGAATCCGCACAGGTAGATTCTTCCACCTGCTGCACTGTTTTATTCCACAGGTTGCCGTGTCCGCCGATAATAATCAGGCAGGTGTCCGGCTGTTCTTTATGCAGGCGTTCAAAGGCCTTTATCAGACGTTCATGACCTTTTTCCACAGAAAAACGGCCAATGGAAATAAACTTCTTTTTATCGGAAGCAAGTGCCGCCAGCAGCTTTTCTTCTTCCGTATTCAAAACCGTGGTTTCATCAAACTGCAGTTCCTTTTCTCCAAGCATGAGGATACGCTTATGATCAATAACATTTCTGCACAGGGCAAACTTGGCTTCCTTTGCACCTGTCTCCTTTTCGCTTTCTGCAATGCGCTTTGCCGGAGGAATCATACCTTCCGTTACGGCAGCCACGCTGTCATATGCTTTATAGGCATGGCTTAGCAGGCCCTTGTTGGCATTGGCGCGAAGGGTAATTTCTTTTTCCATGTCACTGTGTACATAAATAATGCGGTTGCACGGCATCTGCTCCATGCTGCCGATCATTTCGTCATTATAGCCGGAAAACTGTACCACCGTATCGATACGGCAGCCGCCAAACATCCGCTCCGCTCCCCGGACCGAAAGCCGCTTCATAATATCCGATACCTTCCGGTAAGGCACATTGTTCGGAAACCCCCGCCACAGCATGTACGGCACCTGTTCTTTAAAGGTAAGGGCTCTGTAGTAATAAAAGCTGATTAAAGATACATCTTCCGGGATGACTTTAATGCTTTCCTGACGGCCCTTCACACTGGTCATGCAGTAAATGACTGCATAATTATGTTTTGTTCTGTCCAAGGTATGCAGAAGGTTTGCTCCCGCCGTGGTTAAGCCGTTCTTTTCAAAACCGCCGATATAAAGAACCACGTTCTTTTTTCCGTTATAAGGAATCTCTTTTTCTTCGATCAGATTACTTTCTTCGCCAAAAATAAATTTGCGGCAAAGAGCTTTTGTTACATCCTTTTTATCGTACGCGCAGAACCGCTTTACAAATTCTGTATCATCATAATTTTCATTTACCGCCAGTTCCCGCACCAGCTGCTCCACCGTTTCTGCCTTTGGAAACGGCAGTTCGGAAAGATTCATATGAAGACCACGGATTTCTTCATAACGCTCACGGTCGTGTACAAACAGGACAATGTTTCTTCCTGTAACTGCATAGTCAAACAGCACGCTGGAGTAGTCTGTCACCAGCACATCCGTAGCTGCCAGGAACTCGTAAGTTCCGATGTTTGCCGGAAATGGTTTGATATGCTGATACGCAGAAAAATCAACCGCCACTGCATTCACGTGATGCTGCTTTACATACACTACCTGGTTGTCAGAAAGCTTTGCATCCCACGCCGCCAGCAATTCCGCAAATAAAGCCCCATAAGCATCTTTATCAAACTCCCTGGTATTTTTACGCCAGGTCGGCAGATACGCAATGATTTGCTTTTCTCCGAAATCACAAGCCGCACGGATGGTTTCTCTTGTTTCTTTATCGGTCAGCACTTCATTTCTCGGAGCACCGGAAAGCCAGATTTTTGTTTTTGCGAAATTTTCCAGCATGTAGTCTTCCACCATGTGATTCATGGCGTACTCACTCTGGCAAAGCAGAAAGTCTGCATCAAAAAAGGTTTTCTGCTCGTTGCCGATCATGGCATAATCCGTCTTTTTATTTTTGCCCATGGTCATCAGCGGTGTGCCGTGCCAGGTGTTTAAATATACCTGTTCCCGACGCTTGGTGAAAATATAGATGAAGCTGTCTTCGGAAACCAGATATTTTGCTGTTGCCAACACTTTATAATACTTTAAGGAATTGATGGCTACAGTTTTTACCCTGCCGGACATTCCCTGCTGTTTTACGAATTTTTTTCTGTCCTTGCAGACACTTTTACCGCCGGCCAGATACACGGTGTATTCTTTATACGCCGGATCCTTTGCCAGTTCCTTTAAAATTGCCGCTATATTATCTGCAGGTCTGCCGCCGGCAGCCGCTTCCAGTAAAATCTTTTTTTCGTCTACCGGACAATGGTCTCTATACCAAAAATATCTGGCTCTTCCATAGTTTGCCGGCTTAAATGCCTTTATCTCCTGTAACAGTTTTTTTACTTTTCTTTTTATTTTACGCAACAAGGTTTTCAAATTTTTGCCGCCTTTCCGCCCATTTTATGCATTCTATCATATTATAGCTTTCTTTTGGGTATTATGCAAGCACAAAACCGCGGAAAATTCTACACTTTTTCCTATCCTCCGCTATTGAAAAATTCACGAAAAATGTGCTATACTAGAAGTTAGTGGTAAAGATTTGACGAACGAAAAACGAATAAAACAAGGAGTGACTTCAATGGAACAATATAATGGCAGCCAGATTGTGGTATTAGAAGGTCTGGAAGCGGTACGAAAGCGTCCCGGTATGTATATCGGAAGTACCGGCTCCAGAGGACTGCACCACTTAATCTGGGAAATCTTAGATAACGGTATTGATGAGCATCTGGCGGGCTTTTGTAACCGTATTGACATTGTGCTGCAAAAAGACGGCGGTATTTCCATTACCGACCACGGTCGCGGTGTCCCGGTAGATATCCACCCAACCAAAGGAATTCCTACCGTCCGGGTGGTTTACACCATTCTCCATGCCGGCGGTAAGTTTGGCAACGGCGTATACAAGGTATCCGGCGGTCTTCACGGTGTAGGTGCCTCTGTCGTGAATGCCCTTTCCACCAAAATGATTGTGGAAGTAAGAAAAGACGGCAAGGTGTACCGTGACACTTATGAAAACGGCGGTCATCCGACCACCGAACTGGAAAAGGGCCTGCTTCCTGTCATCGGCAAGTGCACCAAGGCGGACACCGGTACCAAGGTTGTCTTTTACCCTGATCCAACCATTTTTGAAACCGTGGAATTTAAACCGGACATCATTGCCAAGCGTTTAAAAGAATCCGCTTATTTAAACAAGGGGCTGACCCTTAATTTCAAAGACGAAAAGAACGGAACCGAAACTGTTTTCTATGAAGAAGAAGGTATCAAGAGTTTCGTATCCCATATTACGAAGACTTCCATGAAGGATGCGGAAAATATCAAGCTTCTTTTGCCGGAACCGGTGTATGTGGAAGGTACCAGCGGCGATATCGAAGTCGAAGTGGCATTTACCTACACCAACACCTACCAGGAGCAGATTAATTCCTACTGTAACCGCATTAACGTGGTAGACGGCGGCACCCTGGTTACCGGATTTAAAAATGCTCTCACCCGTATCATGAACAAATATGCCCGTGAGCTGGGCGTCTTAAAGGACAAGGATGAAAACTTCGACGGTAAGGACATCCGTAACGGTCTTGTTGCCATCGTTTCCATCAAACATCCGGACCCACAGTTTGAAGGCCAGACAAAAACAAAGCTTGGTAACACCGATGCCAAAAGTGCCGTAGATGACGTGTTTGCCGCAGAGGTTACCCGCTACTTTGATAAAAACATCGAAGAGCTCCGTGCCATTCTCGACAACACCATGAAGTCCTACAACGCACGAAAAGCCGGTGACAAAGCAAGAAACGCCATTTTAAAGCAGTTAAACGACGTAGACACCAGAAGTAAGCTTGCCTCCTGCTCCTCCAAAAAGCCGGAGGAATGCGAAATTTACATTGTCGAGGGTGATTCCGCCGGAGGCACCGTAAAAACTGCAAGAAACCGTAAAACCCAAGCAGTTCTGCCTCTCCGTGGTAAAATTTTGAACGTAGAAAAAGCAGCCCTGGAAAAGATTTTAGTCAACAACGAAATCAAAA
>JAZQJL010000183.1:0-5871 GCA_045541595.1 Lachnospiraceae bacterium
TAAGACCGCTTGGCCTCCGACTTGTTAGTCAGTGAAGGTGCGGCAACCATCCCATCCATGAATGTGCAGTCCATCGTGGCAGCCTTCGATGTGTTCTTTCCAACCAGCGTGGCGGAATCCATCGGTGAGATGTTCTCTAACATGATTATGACACTCTGGTATTCCGGAGTACAGATTTTGATTTTCCTTTCTGCATTGCAGAAGGTAGATCCGGCTTTATACGAAGCAGCAAAAATCGACGGTGGTTCCGGCTGGGAATGCTTCTGGAAGATTACACTGCCAACCATGAAGCCAATGATTCTGTTAAATGCAGTTTATACCGTTATCTTCTTGTCCGGCAACGAGCAGAACACGCTGATTACCATGATTGAATCTGCCATGTTCTCCGGTACCAAGGAAAAGGGTTACGGTTATGCATCTGCCATGGCGTGGATGTATGCAGTGGTAATTACCTTGATTGTCGGCCTGTTTGCGTTGATGCTTGGTTCCAAGAAAGACGTTTATGACAAGAAGGCTAAGAAGTTCAAGAAATTACAGAAGAAAGAAGAAAGAATGAAAAAACGTGTAATAAGGAGGGGAGAACGTCATGCCAAGAAAGTTGCGCGCAACCAGCACAAGTACACAACCTACGACGGTAGCGGAGACTATTAAGAAGAAGTTCACAAAAGAAAAGCTGCATAAGTTCGTGTTTGGTACGAGAGAGCGCCAGGGTCTTGGACAGCAGATTGCAGTTTATGGTCTCCTGATTATTATCGGATTCATCTTTATTTACCCGATTCTTTACATGATAAGCACCAGCTTCATGGATAGAAACGACCTGTTAGACAGTTCCGTAAAGTGGCTTCCGAGCTCTCTTTACATTCAAAACTACATTGCCGCTGCCAAGTCCATGGATTTCTGGAAGACCCTTGGCAAGGGCATCATCATTGCCGGCGCACCAACCGTTTGCAACGTGTTAATCGGTATGATTGTCGGCTACGGCTTCGCAAGATACGACTTTAAGTTAAAGAAGCTGTTTATGGGTATCCTGTTGTTCTCCTATATTTTACCGGACCAGGTTACCATGATTCCTACTTACGTGCTTTACAATGACATGGGAATACTCGGTACTATTTGGACCTTTGTTCTCCCTGCATTGTTTGGTAACGGAATAAATGCAGCGATTTTTATCCTGATCTTTTATTCCTTCTTTAAACAGGTACCAAAGGTACTGATGGAAGCAGCGTATATTGATGGTGCGGGCCATTTTAAGGCCTTCTTCAGAATCGCGATTCCGTCAGCGGTACCGGCAATTATCACCGTATTCCTGTTTTCCTTTGTATGGTACTGGAACGAATCTTACTTAACTGAGATGTACGTACAGGGTCTGGCAACCAAGAGCGAATGGACCAACCTGGTAATTCAGTTAAAGAACTTCGACTCCAACTTCAGTACGAGGGCAACCACCGGTGATATGGCCACCTCATTAAACGAGTCGGTACGAATGGCAGCAACGTCCTTAAGTATTCTGCCGCTGTTCCTGATGTACTTAGTACTGCAGAGACAGTTCATCGAAAGTATCGACCGAACCGGTATTACCGGAGAATAAAGGTTAACAAGCATGAGAAATGTTTTTTTGGAAAACAGATGCGAAAGCTTGATTAACAATTAGTAACCCATTAACTTTCAACGATCTTTACCCGCTGCCGGAACGAAGGAGAGCGGTAGCGGGTGCAGATAAAAAGCTTTAAGGAGGCTAAATATGAGAAAGAATTATTGGAAGAAGCTGTTAGTGTCTATGACACTGGTAGCAAGTATGCTCATTGGTGTAGCAGCTTGTGGCGGAGACAAGACAGGCGACGATGCTGGTACAACACCGGGCGCAACAAGCGGGGAGAACAACGACGACAAGAACAACGACACCCCAAAGGCACCTGTAAAGGTGGAACCTGTTAATGTATTCGGTGATTACAACGTAACAACCGACAACATTACATTAACTTACTGGCACTATGAAGATCAGGGTATGGCAGACAGAATGTGTGAAGCATTCATGGAAATGTATCCAAACATCACTGTTGAGAACAAGGTTATCTCTGATATGAGTACTGACCTGTCCGCAGCAGCTGCAGCAGGTACTTTCCCGGATGTATTCGAAGGTACTGACTCCGATACTGCTCTTGCAAATATGTACTGGGCAGATATCACAGAGTACTGGGATGCAGACCCTGAAAACAAGAACTTAATGCCTACTATTGATGAATACGGTATTGGTAAGTTCGATACTTCCGTAAGATTCGCAGCTCCAATGAGATACTGGCCAAGTGCAGTATTCATTGACCGTAACGTAATCGAAACATTAAACCTTGAAATGCCACGTACCGACTGGACATGGGATGAAATGATTCAGCTTATCAAGGACGCTACTCAGTACGATCCTGATATGCAGTACTTCGGACTTGGTTACTACAACAGACTTGACTCCTTATACGGTATTGCTGCTGTATCCAAGGATGTTAGACAGATTAAGGGTGAGTTCGGTTTCAACGGTGAAGACTTCGACTTATCTTACTGGGCAATCGGTGAACAGCAGTTCTCCGACCTCAAGCTTGCAGGTTACGTAGCTCCTCAGCAGTCCACGCAGGAAATGGAAGACTGGACAGGCGACTGGGATACATGGTTTGGTGCAACCGGCCGTGTAGCAGTATTCTCCGAAGGTTTCTGGACATACCAGAACTTATGGGGTACCGAAGGTTATCAGGAACAGTATGGTCTTGATATCGTTCCTTACGTAACTCCAAATGTAATCGATGAAAAGGAACACAACGTTATTTCCACTATGTACATGGGTGGTGTATCCACTTCCTGTGAATATCCTTTAGAAGCATACTTACTTCTTAAGTTCATGGGTTGGGGCGTTGACGGTTGGAAGGTTCGTAACGAAATCTACGCTGATACTTCCATCACTAATGACTCCGGCGTGCCTTTAAAGAACGCTCAGATGCCAGTGCCTCTTACTCTTAATGAAGAAGTTTGGGCAGGCTACAAGGCTCTGTTCCCACAGGATGAAGACAGAAAGCCTTACTGGGATGATTACTTCTCCAGTATTACTCGTCCGGTTCCTTACGGCTGGTACAACATTGCAGGTTACTGGAACTTCTGTGACCAGTACTTCAACAGCATCGGTATCCATGACTTAGTAGATAATGGTACTGCAAAGGCTGCTGACTACACAGAAGAAGCTACCCGTCAGGCAAACTACTATCATGCAGACGCTATGATTACATACTTTGGACCATCCGGTTACAACGTATTATCTGATGCAGAGCTTGCTAAGTATCAGGCAGTAGTTGATTCCTTCTTAGACTAATTAGGAGTTCAACAATTTATTTCCAATATTGTCAATGATGCAGAACCGGAAGTTCGTTCCGGAACTCTCGGTTCTGCAAGCGTGATAAAAAAATATGGAGGAAACTAATTATGAAAAAGAAACTGTTAAGCGTATTATTATGCGCAACAATGGCAGTGTCTATGCTGGCTGCTTGCGGTAAGGACGAAAAGACTCCGGACCCAACACCTACAACAGCTCCGACAGAGGCACCTGCAACAGAAACACCTGCTCCAACAGAAGCTCCTGCTCCAACAGAGGCTCCTGCTGTTACAACAGAACCAATTCCGGAAGCAGTTTACTACTTCCCATTTGATGATGCTACCGGCTTAAGCCCAAGAATGAACACCGGCGGTTCCACCATGGATGAAAGAGTTTATCTTGCAGAAGATGTAGAATTCGCTTTCACCAACGGTGTTAAGGGTGACTGCTTGTGGTTAGACGGTACTTTCGGTGCACAGGTGGATGGCGTTGAACCTCTCAATGCTGAAACTTACACTATTTCCTTCTGGACATGGGCATCCAGACTTTCCAACTACAGCACAACATTACAGTTTGGTAACGGCATGGCTACCGGCGCTACAGAGCACTGGCTCAGCTTCACCACATTAGATGCTTCCAATTCTTACCCATGTATCTGGTCCAGATGGCAGCCGGAAACAGGTAATGTACAGCCATATCCATACTATGAAGAAGGCGCTGTATACGGAAGAAAGAAATGGGCTCATTTCTGTTTAGTAGTTGATGAAACTGAAACCGTAGAAAACAGCGGCGCTGTTATCTTAAAGGCTCAGCTCTACATCAACGGTGTTCCATCCGAAAATGAAATTCAGGTAGTTCCTGGCGTATTCACCGGTGATAAGGCTACCACAGACTGGAGATTCTTAATCGGCGTTAACCCATGGGATCAGATCTTCAAGGGTGCAATGGATGAATTATACATCTTTGACGAAGCTTTAACACCAGGTCAGGTTGCAACTCTGTATGCAGACGGTGACGGCACAGCAGTTCCGTTAAAGTCCACAGAACCTGAACCGGAAGTAATCAGAGATTACTCCGCACAGGTAGCTTCCGGTACTATGATTGGTAATCCGGATGGTACTTCCAAGTACGGTGATGCTTACTCTGAAATCGTTGAAGTTCCTGCAGGTACAACTGTAGCATTCAAGTTTAAGAACTACATCAGCAGTAAGTTAAATGCTGACGGTAAGAACGTATATGATTTCGCAGATACCTTCTCCTTAATTCTTCAGAACGTAGCAGAAGGTCACTCCACAGCAGATAACGCTGACTACAAGGAATATGCAGTTATTTCCGGTAGTGAAGGTTATGAATTTGCAGCTAAGAAGACTGACTTAAATGTAACAAGAAATACATTCCATCAGTTCAATCCAGAGAACTTTACAATGGACTCTGACTTAGCAACATTTACAGTGGCTATTACAAATAAGGGTGATGTAGCAAAGGTTTCCATTAAGGCTTCCTGTGCTGATACTATTATCCGTTACATCGACGTGGAAGATATTCCTGTTGATGGTCCTCTTTACTACACATTAACAACCAACGGTTGTGCAATTGATATTGCAGCTGATGATGCTCCTTACGGACCTATCCTTGGTAACACAGATTGCACTCAGGGTTGGTGGACAACTCACAGTGAGCCTGTAAAGGTTGAAGCTGGTACAACAACTAAGGTTCACTTCAAGAACTACACAAGTGGTCTCAACAACTGGAATAACTACCTTGTAGTATTACAGAATGTTCCAAAGGTTCATAGTGCAGATGCTGATCCAAACTATAAGGAATATGCAGTACTTCGTGCAGATAACTATGGTTGGGGCTCCGGTTATGACGGAATCGTAACACCTGAAACAAATGTAACTCAGGAAGAGTGGGCAACATGGCTTTCCGATATGAACGGTGCAGATGTTATCTTAGAGATTACAAATAACGGTACAACAGCTGATGTTGTAGCAACTGTATACGCAAAGAGCGGAAACGTATGGACTCAGAAGTACATGGGTGTTGCTGTTGACGGTGACTTATACTACTGCTTCACAGTAGAAGGTGCTTACATCGAAATCAAGGGTACTCCGGTTGGTCTTATTGACAACTCCACACCTTGGTGGACAAATCACTCCAACACAAAGAAGATTGAAGTTGGTGATACAGAAAGAGTATACTTCAAGAACTACTCTAACGGCGTAGCAAACTGGAACAACTATCTTGTAGTATTACAGAATGTTCCAAATGCACATGGTGCAGATGCGGATCCAAGCTATAAGGAATATGCAGTACTTCGTGCGGATAACTATGGTTGGGGCTCCGGTTATGACGGAATCGTAACACCTGAAACATCCGTAACTCAGGAAGAATGGGCATTATGGCTTTCCGATATGAACGGTGCAGATGTTGTTCTTGACATTACAAACAACGGTACAACAGCAGATGTAGTTGCAACTGTATACGCAAAGAGCGGAAATGTATGGACTCAGAAGTACATG